>DASSTK010000443.1:0-5009 GCA_035707945.1 Sphingomonas sp. | reverse complement strand
AACCCATCTCCTGACTGTTTCCAGACCGAACGCGAAGGAGATGGATCCCCGCTTTCGCGGGGATGACGGGGGTGCAGGTCGGATCACAGCCGCGGCAGCGTCACCCCGCGCTGGCCCATATATTTACCGGCGCGATCGGCGTAGCTCGTCTCGCAGGGTTCCTCGCCTATCAGGAACAGGAACTGGCACGCGCCTTCGTTGGCGTAGACCTTGGCGGGAAGCGGCGTGGTGTTGGAGAACTCCAGCGTCACATGTCCTTCCCAGCCGGGCTCCAGCGGCGTCACGTTCACGATGATGCCGCAGCGCGCATAGGTGGATTTGCCGAGGCAGATCACCAGCACGTCGCGGGGGACGCGGAAATATTCGACCGTGCGGGCCAGCGCGAAGCTGTTGGGCGGGATGATGCACATGTCGGTTCGGCGATCGACGAAGCTGTTGTGCGCGAAATCCTTGGGATCGACCACCGCGTCGTCGACATTGGTGAAAATCTTGAACTCGTCCGCCACGCGCGCGTCATAGCCGTAGGAGGAAAGGCCGTAGCTGATGCAGCCCTCGCGCCGCTGCGCCTCGACGAAGGGCTCGATCATGCCGTGGGAGAGCGCCTGCTCGCGAATCCAGCGATCGGATTGGATGGCCAAGGGGGACTCCGTGAAAGGGCTTGCCGTTCACGCTTTCGGGGGAAGAAGGCGCGGAGGCAAGGGGGAAGGCGCGCTGCCGGCGAAAGCCGCCGCAGACTTCGCGCTTGACCCCGGCGCGTCGGCATGGCCCGATCGTCCGCATGGCCGGCAGGGACATCGAGTCGATCGTCATCCTCACCGGGGCGGGCGTGTCGGCGGAAAGCGGGCTCGCCACCTTCCGGGGGCCGGGCGGCCTGTGGGAAGGGCGGCGCGTGGAGGAGATCTGCACGCCGCAGGCGCTGGCCGCCGATCGCGGCCTGGTGCTCGATTTCTACGATCAGCGCCGCCGGGCGCTGGGGGATGTCGAGCCCAACGCCGCGCACAAGGCGCTGGCGTGGCTTGATCGCGCCTGGAAGGGCGATCTGCTGATCGTCACCCAGAATGTCGACGATCTGCACGAACGCGCGGGCGCGAAGCGGCTCGTTCATATGCACGGCGCGCTGCTGTCGGCGCTGTGCGAGGCGTGCGGCGGCCGATCGCCTTTCCACGGCGACATGCTGGACGGCCCGCCCTGTCCGTCCTGCGGGCGGCCTTCGCTCCGGCCCGATATCGTCTTCTTCGGCGAGATGCCTTACCACATGGAGCGGATCGAGGCGGCTCTGCGCGAGGCGGACCTGTTCGTCTCGATCGGCACCTCGGGCGCGGTCTATCCCGCCGCCGGCTTCGTCCAGATCGCGCGGGACGCCGGGGCCGACACGCTGGAGCTCAACCTCGATCCTTCGGAGGGCAGCCTCTTCTTCCACGAGACCCGGCTCGGCCCGGCGGCGACGATCGTGCCCGAATGGGTGGAGGCGATTGTGACGGAGGCTCTTCCATAGAGCCTCCGCCGCCCTTTTTCATTTCGGGAAATCGATGGAAAGCCAGGTCGCCTGATCATGGAACCGGCGGTATTTCTCATATCCGGCGACGGCCTGCTTGCCCTGCTCCTCGCTGAAGGTCGAGAATATCTCCTTTTCCAGCGCCTGATCGCGCGCGGCATCGGGCATCAGGCCCTGCATGCTCAGATAATGCACGCCGATCATCACGTCGGAATGCCCCTTGGAATAGCCGTTGCGCACCAGGAACACCCAGTCGTCGATCAGGCCTCGGCGCTTCATCACGCCGAAGGCGGGCACCTCGGAGGCCCGCAGACCCGTGAGGTAATCGTCGATATGGTTGGGGTCCACCTCGACTTCGGTGATCGCCCACACGCCCTTGCCGTAATTGTAATCGACATATTCCTTGGCGTTTGCCGCCGACGCGGAGAAGATGCCCGCGGCAAGCAAGGCCGCGGCGATCGCTTGGTTCGGCTTCATGTCTCTGGCCCTTCCGTTCTGCCGCGCGGAACCCCACCGTAAAACACGGTGCGAACGGCGATTTTGCAGGAAAAAGGAAGCGCGCGACTCGAACGTCACACAGACCCGGAACAATATTGGCGCAAATCAAACCGGCCGCAAGCTCCGATCTTCGGCTTACTCCACCCAGTCGAGCCCGATCTCGCGGTAGAGGCCGCGATCTTCTTCCCAGTCGGGCTTCACCTTCACATGCAGGAAAAGATGGACCTTGCGGCCGAGCAGGGGGGCGAGCTCGGTGCGGGCGCGGCTGCCGATCTCCTTGAGGCGGCTGCCCCGCGCGCCGAGCACGATCGCCTTCTGGCTGTCGCGCGCGACGAGGATCTGCTGGTGGATCGCCACCGATCCGTCGGCGCGCTCCTCATATTTCTCCGTCTCGACCGCGCAGGCGTAGGGCAGCTCGGCGTGGAGCTGGAGGTAGAGCTGCTCGCGCGTCACCTCGGCGGCGAGCATCCGGTCGGTGGCGTCGGAAACCTGATCCTCGGGGAAGTGCCACGGCCCTTCCGGCATCTGATCGGCGAGCCAGCGTTTGAGGTCCGCCACGCCGTCCCCGGTAGTGGCCGAGATCATCATCACCGCCTGCGGGTTGAGCCGGTCGTGCAGGTTTCGGGCGAGCGCGAGGAGCGATTCCTTGGCCGTCACATCCACCTTGTTGAGCACCACGATTCTGCGCTCCGGTCGGGCGGCGACGCGCTCGATCAGCGGCTCGACCCGGCGGGTCAATCCGGTCTTGGCGTCCACCACCAGCGCCATCAGGTCCGCGCCCTCCGCGCCCTCCCAAGCCGCCGCCACCATCGCCCGATCGAGCCGGCGGCGGGGGTCGAAGATGCCGGGCGTGTCGACCAGCAGCATCTGGCTCTCGCCCTCGATCGCGATGCCCATCAGCCGCGCGCGCGTGGTCTGCGCCTTGGGGCTGACGATCGCCACCTTCTGCCCGACCAGCGCGTTCACCAGCGTCGACTTGCCCGCATTGGGCGCGCCGACCACCGCGACCAGACCGCAGCGCCGGGTCATGCCGGTTTCTCAAGCAGGCGAAATCCTCCCCTGAAAGGGGAGGGGGACCATCCGCGTAGCGGATGGTGGAGGGGTATTCCGGCTCGGGGCTGGGCGAAAGGCTCACTTCCAGCGGTGATACTCCTCCACCGCGCTTCGCGCGGTCCCCCTCCCCCTGCGGGGGAGGATTCTAGCAGTTTCATTTCTTCAATTCCTCCAGCAGCGCGCGGGCCGCTTCGGTTTCGGCTTCCTGCTTGGACGAGCCCTTGCCCTCCGCCGATACGCGGCCGGGGATCTCCACCGTCACGGTGAAGGTCGGCGCGTGGTGCGGACCGCCGCGGTGGGTGACGGTATAAGCGGGCGGGCGCCACTGCTTCGCCGCCGCCAGCTCCTGCAGCTCCGCCTTGGGATGCTTGGGCGCGCGCGCCTGGGCGTGGACGCGATCGCCCCAGGCGCGGCGGACGAAGGCGCGCGCGCCCTCCAGCCCGGCTTCGAGGAACAGCGCCCCGATCAGCGACTCCACCGCGTCCCCCAGCACATAGGTGCTGAACTGCGCGCCGTCGTCGCGCGCCTGCTTGCCGAGACGGAGATGCCCGCCGACGCCGATCTCGCGCGCGATCTCGGCGCAAGTCTCGCCGGAGACGAGCGCGTTGAGGCGGCGGGAGAGATTGCCCTCGGGTTCGCTTGGGAAAAGCTGGAACAGCCACTCGCCCATGACGAGGCCGAGCACGCGATCGCCCAGGAACTCCAGCCGCTGATAGCTCTCGCCCGCGTGGCTCGAATGGGTGAGCGCGGTGCGGAACGGGGCGAGATCGCGCGGCGCATGGCCCAGCGCGCGCTCCAGCCAGCCGCCGAGATCGGCCTCGCTCATTGGAAGCCCCGGCCGATGCGGGCGAAGCGGGTGGCGCGCCACCAGCTCAGCGGGTTCCACCATGTCGCCGAACCGTCGGTGGAGAAGAAGGTGACGAGCGCGCGGCCCTCCAGATTCTCGGCCGGCACCAGCCCGATGCCGCCGGCGGCGGTGCTGAATCGGCTGTCCTCGGACATGTCGCGATTGTCGCCCATCAGGAAGATATGGCCCGGCGGCACGGTGATGACGGGCGTGTTATCCTGCGGTGTCTGCCCCTGGTCGAGCGTGTCGTAGCTCGCCCCGTCGGGCAGCGTCTCGCGCCATCGCATGAAGCGGCAGGTGGGCTTGCCCTCGTAGCTCGCGCCGGGGCCGTAGGGCACGCGGATGTTCCGGATCGAGCTGCATTCGGTGTTGGGGGCGATCGGGATGACGAAATCGGGCAGCCGCGCGCGCTTCACCGGCCTGCCGTTCAGCCACAGCGCGCCGTGGCGCATCTGGACGCGATCGCCGGGCAGCCCGATCACCCGCTTGATATAGTCCTGATCGTCGGCCGGGGGCGCGCGGAACACCACCACGTCGCCGCGCCGGGGCAGGCGGCCGAGCAGGCGGCCGTGGGGCGCGGGCGGCGGCCAGGGCAGGCTGAAGCGGGACCAGCCATAGGGCCATTTCGCCACCAGCACATAATCGCCCACCAGCAGGCGCGGCATCATCGATTCGGACGGGATCGAGCGCGGCATGACGATGCACGAGCGCAAGCCCAGCGCGAGCAGGAAGAAGGTGAGGAGGAAACGCGCGATCTCCCGCCAGTCGCCGAAGCGGGAACGGGCGGGATCGAGCGCGGCGGACTGTGATGCGGGCACGCCCGGGCTTTGCGGCGGGGAGGGGCGGAGGTCAAGCATCGTGGAAGGCGAGGCAATCCTCCTCCTGCGGGGGAGGACTATATGCCCGTATCGGATTGGCGTCCCGCCTCGGCCTCCGCTACATCGCCCCCAATTCCGTCCAGCAAGGAGCATCCCGTGGCCAGCCATGACTATGATCTGTTCGTGATCGGCGCGGGATCGGGGGGCGTGCGGGCGGCGCGCGTCGCCGCCGCGCACGGCGCGAAGGTGGCGATCGCCGAGGAGCATCGCGTCGGCGGCACCTGCGTCATCCGCGGTT
>DASSTK010000442.1:0-6959 GCA_035707945.1 Sphingomonas sp. | reverse complement strand
CGAAGGCCCGTCTCGAAGGGCCCTTCGAGACGCCGCTTCGACAAGCTCAGCGGCTCCTCAGGGCGAACGGAGAGAATTTGGTGCTCATCATCTAAAGGACAGCCCTTCACGCTTCAGCCTCTCCCATTCGGGCGAGCGGATGATGCTGGCGGTGTCGGACGTCGAGGTCGGCTGCGATATCGAGCGGCATCGCCCGCTCGACGATTGGCGCGCCATCGCCGATCGCCTGTTCGCGCCGGGCGAACGCGCCCGGCTCGCCGCGCTGGACGAGATCGAAGGCCGCATCACCTTCTTCCGCAGCTGGGCGCGCAAGGAAGCGTTCGTGAAGGCGCTGGGCCAAGGCCTTTCCTACCCGCTCGACGCCTTCGAGGTGACGGTCGGCCCCGAGGCGCGCCTGCTCGGCGGTGGCGAGGGCTGGATGATCGCTGCGGTTGAGGCCGGCACGGATGTGGCGGCAGCGGTGGTGGCTCAAGGCGACCAGGCGACTATCTCGATTCTACCCTGAAAGGAGGGTCGTCGCGGCAAGGGGAAGGGTGCCCCGGACGCCGTTATGCAGTCACCTCCACTGCCTTGCACACATCCACCCACTCCGCGTCCACCAGCGCCGCCAGCCGCTCGGGCGTCAGCCGCACCGAGGCGGTTCGGGAGCCGGCGGCGGGATAAACCTCGTCGAAATCCCGGAGCGACACGTCGCAATAGACGGGCAGCGGCGTCGCCAGGCCGAAGGGGCAGACGCCGCCTACCGGATGGCCGGTCAGCGCCTCCGCCTCCTCCGCGCCGAGCATGCGGGGGCGGCCGCCGAACGCCGCCTTGGACTTGGCGTTGTCGAGCCGGGCGTCGCCGCGCGCGACGATCAGCATCACGCGCTCGCCGACGCGGATGGAAAGCGTCTTGGCGATCCGCCCCGGCTCGACGCCCAGCGTCGCGGCGGCTTCCAGCACCGTCGCGGTGCTGGCGCCCTGATCGATGATGGCGATGTCGGGCGCTCTCTGTGCGAGGAACGCCCGAACCGATTCCAGGCTCATCCGCCGAGATTGTCCGTCCGGCGAATGAAGGAGGCCACATTGTCGTGGAGCTGCTTCAGGCTCTCCTCATGCGCATAAACCATGTGGCCCGATTTGTAGTAATGATACTCGATATTGCCGTCGAGGCTGGCCGGGATCGGCAGGTGATGCATCTCGTACCAGCCCTGATAGAAGGGCGTGGCGAGGTCGTAATAGCCGCCGTTGACGCTGACCTTGAGCTGCGGATCATATTTCATCGCCGAGGCGAGATCGGGCAGCACGCTGGTCCCGACCATCTTGAGCGCGGGCATGCCCGGCGTCGCGTGGCTCCAGTCCCAATATTTGAAGACGTCGATCTCGGGATTGTAGGTCTGATCGAAGCCGTAGCCCAGATCCTTGCGGACATAGGCGTTGAACGCCGAGACATAGGCCGAGCTGATCGCCGCCGATTGCGGATCATATTCCGCATCCTTGGAGAGCGGGTCCATGTCCGGCCCGGAGAAGCGCGAATCGAGGCGGCCGGTGGTGAGGCCCGCGGCCTGCTGCAGCTCCTTGGAGAATTCCGGCCCGTCGACGCGCAGATCGGCCTTCAGGATGTAGGAGACGGGAAGGCCGGTATATTGCGCCATCTGTTCGGCCACCTTCTGCTTGAAGGCGGGATCGATCTCCGATCCCTGCGCCAGCGCGGAGGCGTAATCGGTGGTGGCGAACTTCTCGACCTGGGCGAGGAAAGGCTCCAGTTCCGCCGGGCGGCCGCCGGGCAGGCGGTTGTGATACCAGGCGGTCGCGGCATAGGTCGGAAGCTGGACGACATAGGCCTCGACCGAGCCGGGATTGGCCGCTTGCAAGCCCGCGAACAGATCGAAATCGAGGATCTGCGAAAGCAGGATGACGCCGTTGAAATCGATATTGTCGCCGGTCGTCAGATCGTTGATCAGAACCGCCGTGCGCGGCGTGCCGTAGCTTTCGCCCATCAGATATTTGGGCGAGTTCCAGCGGCCATATTGGGAGAGGAACGCCTTGATGAACTCGTCGAAGGCGTGGGCGTCGGCGTCGATGCCGTAGAAGGCCTTTTCCTTGTCCTTGCCGGCGATGCGGCTGAAGCCGGTGCCCGGCGCGTCGATGAACACCACGTCGGAAGCGTCGAGCAGGCTGTAGGCGTTGTTGACGAGGTTGTAGGGCGCGGCCGGCGTATGCGTGTCGTCGGCGGTGACGACGCGGCGCGGCCCGAAGGCGCCCATATGCAGCCACACGGTCGAGGAGCCGGGGCCGCCGTTGTAGAGGAAGGTGATCGGGCGATCGGCCGCGGGCACGCCCTTCTTGAAGTAAGCCACGTAGAACATCGAGGCTTCGGCCTTGACGTCCTTCTTCTCGCCCAGCTCCTTCGAGCTTTCCTCGCGCCAGGCGGCGTCGTCCCAGCCCTTGGGGTGGACGACGATCGTGCCGGCGACCGCCTTGTAATCGATCCGCTGGCCCTCGACGTTGACGCTGCCCTCGCTCGTCACCTTGGTCGGCTGGAACAGCACGCCCTGGTCGGGAGACGAGCTTTCGGTTGCGCTCGGCTTGTTCGTTTCGACCGCGGACTTCCTGGACGGCGTCTCGGCGGCGTGAGCGGCGGAAAAGGCCATGAGCGCGCTCGCGCCGGCCAGCAGCATAAACTTCTTCATCGGACGGTCTGCCCCTCCCAGGGTGGATTCGCTTCTTCCCCTTGCGCGCTGTGATAGGCAGCTAATGCACTCAAGGCCAGAGCTTTCCGGGGGAAAGGGAACGGCGCGCCGCGCCGCCGGTTGAGCCTGCATCCAGCATGGGAGGGCGCCTATGTTCCGCAGCATCAATCCGGCAACGGGCGGAGAGGTAGGCCGCTTCGAGGCTCTGACCACGCAGGCGCTGGAGGAGAAGATCGCGCGCGCCGCACGCGTCTTCGCGGAATGGCGGCGCAGCCCGATCGAGCGGCGCACCGCGCTGCTCGCGGCGCTCGCCGACCGCTATCTCGTGGAGCGGGATCGGCTGGCCGAAATGGCCACCGCCGAGATGGGCAAGACCTTCGCCTCGGCCCGGGCGGAGGTGGAGAAGTGCGCCGCCGCCTTCCGCCATTATGCGGAGCATGGCGCCCCGATGCTCGCGCCCCGGCACATCGTGCTGGGCCATCGCAGGGAAGCGGAGGTCCACTGGCTGCCGCTCGGGCCGGTGCTGGCGGTGATGCCGTGGAACTTCCCTTACTGGCAGGTCGTGCGCTTCCTCGCGCCCACCATCCTCGCCGGCAATGTCGGGCTGCTGAAGCACGCCAGCAACGTGCAGGGCGTCGCCGCGCTGATCGAGGAGATGGTGCTCGAAGCCGGCGGGCCGGAGGGGCTGTTCCAGAATCTGCCCGTGCCTTCCGCGATGGTGGGCGGGATCATCGCCGACGATCGCGTGGCGGCGGTGACGCTCACCGGCAGCGAAGGCGCGGGGCAGGCGGTGGCCGAGCAGGCCGGGCGCGCGCTCAAGAAGGTGGTGCTGGAGCTCGGCGGATCGGATCCGTTCATCGTCATGCCCTCGGCCGATCTCGATCGCGCGGTGGCGGAGGGCGTCAAGGCGCGCATCCAGAATACGGGGCAGAGCTGCATCTGCGCCAAGCGGATGATCGTCCACCGCGATGTGTATGACACCTTCCTCGAGAAGTTCACGGCGGCGATGGGCAAGGTGAAGGCGGGCGATCCGATGGACCCGGAAACCGACATGGGCCCGCTCTCCAGCGTCGAGCAGCGCGATACCGTGCTCGCCCAGATCGCCGAGGCGAAGCGGCGGGGAGCGCGGCTGCTCGTCGGCGGCGAGGCGCTGGCGGGGCTGGGGGCCTATATGTCGGCGGGGGTGCTGGTCGATATCGATCCCGACGGGCCTCTGAAGAACGAGGAGATTTTCGGGCCGGTCGCGATGCTGTTCCCGGCGGACGACATCGATCACGCGATCCGGCTGGCGAACGATGTGCCCTTCGGCCTCGGCTCGTCGGTCTGGACGCGGGACGAAGCCGAGCAGCGGCGTTTCGTGCGCGACGTTCAGGCGGGAATGACCGCGATCAACCAGATGCTCGCCTCCACACCCGCCGCGCCGTTCGGCGGCGTCAAGCGCTCCGGCCACGGCCGCGAACTCGGGCCTTACGGCCTGCACGAGTTCATGAATCTGAAGACGGTGATGTTGGGCTGATCCTCTCCGTGCGAAAGGCGGGAGGATTAAAGGAATGCCAGCGCCATCCGCGCCGCCGTAGCCCCTGTGTCGTGCGCGCCGTGCGCGGTGGTGAAGTCGTCCGGAGAGCAGGCTTCTCCGGCGAAGAAGATGCGTTCCTCCACCGGCTCGGCGAGCGTGGCGCGCGCGGCGCGGCGGCCGGGCAGGGCGTGGCTGTAGGAGCCGACGATCCAGCGCTCCCGGCCCCAGAAGCAATGGGCCAGCGGGCGGAGCTTCGCGCGGATCGCGGAGCCGAGCAGGGCCGCCAGCTCGTCCACGGCGAAGGCGCAGGCCGCCGCCTCGCCCTCGCGCTCCAGCATCCGCGCGGCGCGGCCGCCGTAGAAACATTCCACTATCGGGCGGCCGAAGGGGCGCAGCATGTAGCTGCCGGTCTCGGCGCGGTGCGGGTTGCCGATGAGATGGGCGTCGGCATCGATCCCGGCGTCGTCGAGCGCCAGGAACAGCTTGTCGGCGAGGCCGAGCGGCAGGGCTTCGGCCGCCGCCTGCTTGTCCGGCAGCGGCGGATCGAAGGCGAGACGCCCCAGCGCCAGCACCGGCGTCGGCACGGTGACGATCGCCGCCCGCGCCAGAATCGCGCCGCCGGGCGTCTCCAGCCGCAGCCGCTTTCCGCGCCGGTCGATGCGCGTGACGGGCGCGGCGAAGCGGACCGGGATTTCCGCCGGCGCGGCGCGGACGACGAGCGCGCCGTAGCCGCCGGGCAGCCGCCAATTCTCCTCGCCCGCCGCATCGTCATAGGCGAGATAATCGGCGGCCGAGACATGCTCGAACTCCGCGCCGTTGAGATAGCCGCTCAGCGCCTCGAGATAGGGATTCCAGCGGCAGCCGGGTGCGAAGGCGTCGGCGGCGCGATCGGATGCGGACGGATGCTCGCGCAGCCGCTCGTGAAAGGCGGCGACCGCGCGCAAAGCCTCCTCGCGCTCGGCCGGAGGGAAGCCGAGATCGCGATATTGCCGCCGCCACAGCATCGGCGTGTGCTCGACCTCGACGCCCATCTCGCGCGCGATCGAGGCCCAGGCGTTGCGCCTCGCCGAATGCAGCCAGCCGCAACCGAGATCGAGCGCGAGGCCGCGCGCGTTCACCGTCCAGGCGCGGCCGCCGAGCCGGTCGCCCGCCTCCAGGATCAACGCGCTCCGTCCGCTCCCCGCGATCGCCCGCGCCGCGCCGATTCCGGCCGCGCCGCCGCCCACGATCGCGATGTCGATCTCGCGCATCACCCCTCCGGCAATCGTCACGCCAAGGGAACGGCTTGCGGGCTCGCGCGATCCATGCACCTGTAGGCACAAGGAGACCAGCATGGACGAGGCGCGCCGATGACCGAAGCGCCGCGGTTGCGGCCCGGGGAGCGCGATCGGCTGTTCCTCAAGCGGCTGTTCCTCGCGCTGCTGGTCGTGGCCCTGGTCGTCTTCCTTTACAAGATCACCGATCTGCTGCTGCTCGCTTTCGGTTCGGCGGTGGGCGCGGTGCTGCTCTCGGCGGTGGCGGACTGGATCGCGGAGCGCACGCCACTTTCGCGCAACATCGGCTTCGGCGTCGCGATCCTGCTGCTGCTGGGCGCGCTGTGGCTGATCGGCTGGCTGTTCGGCGACGAGCTTTCGCGCGAATTCGATCAGATGATGGCGCGCCTGCCCGGCCAATGGCGCGAGGCGGAGGCGACGCTATCGGCGACGCCGATGGGGCGCTGGCTGGTGGACGCCATGAACAGCGCCGGGCGGGGCAAGAGCCTGGCCGTCACGCTGGCGAACTGGAGCCTGGGGGCGGGGGAGATACTCGTCAATTTCCTGATCGTGCTGGTCGGCGCGATCTTCTTCGGCGCGCAGCCGAGACTCTATCGCGACGGCATCGTCTGCCTGACGCCGCCGCCCTATCGCGCCATCATCGGCGATGCGCTGGACGACTGCGGGCGCACGCTCAAGCTGTGGCTGCTGACCCAGATCGTGCTGATGACGACGATGGGCCTGCTGGTGGGCGGCGGGCTGTGGCTCGCCGGGCTGAAATCGGCCGCCGCGCTGGGGATGCTGGCGGCGCTTTCCGAGTTCATCCCCTATGTCGGCCCCACGCTCGCGATGCTTCCCCCGATCGTGATCGCGATCGCGGGCGAAGGCTCGATCGGCGGCGTGATCGCCACCTTCGTGGTGGTGCGCTTCATCCAGTCCAGCTTCATCACGCCGATGGTGGAGCGGCGGGTGGTTTCGGTGCCGCCCGCGATCACGCTGTTCGTGATCCTCGCCTTCGGCTACGCCTTCGGCCTCTTCGGCCTGTTCTTCTCGGCGCCGTTGCTGGTGGTGGCCTATACGCTGGTCGGCCGGCTCTATCTGCGCGAGGCGATCGCCGAGGAGATCGAGCTGCCCGGCGAGGAGGCGGAGGAAGCATTGCAAGCGGAGCGTGACAGTTGACGAACAAGGCCCGGCATTTCTTCTCGATCCACGCGCACTCGCTGGTGCGCGTCGCCGCCGCGACGCCGATCGCAACGGTGGGAGACGCCGCCGCCAACGGCGAGGCGGCGATCGCGCTCGCCCGCGAGGCGGACGATCAGGGCGTCGATCTGGTGGTATTTCCCGAGCTCAACCTCTCCTCCTACGCGATCGACGATCTCCACATGCAGGATGCGATGCTGGAGGCGGTGGAGGCGGCCGCCGGCGCGGTGATCGCGGCGAGCGCCCGGCTGAAGCCGGTGCTGGTGCTGGGTGCGCCGGTAAGGCGTAACGGACGGCTCTACAATTGCGCGCTGGTGGT
>DASSTK010000441.1:0-10329 GCA_035707945.1 Sphingomonas sp. | reverse complement strand
CACCCCAGCGTAAGGCTCTCTGAGCTTGCCGAAGGACCGGACCTCATCAGGCCCGGTCGCTCCACCCAATACCGTCACCCCAGCGAAAGCTGGGGTCTCATGAGGCAACGCCCGCCCTCCGCTTCACGAGACGCCAGCTTGCGCCGGCATGTCGGAGAAAAATGCGATTCCCCGATCGCCCGCCCCACATCAGCCCCTGATCAACCACCCTCCGGTCGCGCCGCCGCTCACGCCTTCGCGACCAGTTTCATGCCCACTACGCCGACGATGATCATCGCCATGAATCCGGCCTGCGCCGCGCTCATCCTCTCGCCGAAGATCAGCACGCCGAGGATGCTGACGCCGACCGCGCCGAGCCCGGTCCACACCGCATAAGCCGTGCCCGCCGCCAGCCCCCGCATCGCCAGCGCGAGCAGGCCCATGTTGATGAAGCTCAAGGCGATCGGCACGAGCGCGGCGGTCCAGCCGCTATGGATGGCCGCCCATTTCAGGCTCAGCGCCCACAGGATTTCGGTGACGACGGCGATGCCGAGAAACAGCCAGGCGATCGGATTTCTCCTTGGTCGCGGGCTCGGGAGGCAAGCGACGGCCGGAAACCCGAAAGAGGCCGCGCGCCGCCGCCCCTAGCGCCTGCGCCTGGAAGATCAAGCCGCCGTCGCCTTCACGCTCTCAGTAATGCCATTCGCGCTGAGGAGCCTCAGTCCCTCCTCAGGACAAACTGTCCGGCCAGACTCCTCGTCTTCGCCCTGCGTTGTCCCGAACCGTTCAGGGCTGGATCGCGTAGGTGACGATCAGGTTCGCCTCACGCTCGATGGGTGATGGCGATAGCGGCATTACTACGGGAGGATGAGCGGGGGCAGGCGCAAGAACACGCGCTGCGGTGACAACGATTTCTTGTCCGTTCGAACTGGCTGCGTTCTGATCACGTACGAGGAGCAGAGGTCCGAGCCGTTCCCCGGTTCCTTTGGCGATCGCGTCGGCCTGCGCCCTCGCATCGGCCAGCGCGGCCGCTATTGCTTGGTTCCGCAAAGCACGGTCGTCATTAAGGCTGAACTGCGCGACTCGAACATCGGATGCGCCGATCCGTCCCATCAGGCCTCCTGCCGTGCCCGCTTGATCAGGTGTCATCCGAACCGTCGCATCAAGGCTCGCG
Source organism: Sphingomonas sp. (assembly GCA_035707945.1). Lineage (GTDB taxonomy): Bacteria > Pseudomonadota > Alphaproteobacteria > Sphingomonadales > Sphingomonadaceae > Solisphingomonas. The sequence continues at coordinate 9,176 of DASSTK010000441.1, read as the reverse complement.
ACATAGCCGGTAACAGCGCATTCACCGACGGACAGGCGCGGGCTGGGAGCATAATCATTATCACCATAGCAAGCCTTGTTGCGCACTTGCATGATCGAAAGCTCGCCGGTTCGGATGGCGCTCGGCGCAACCCCGAGAGAGGCCAGCGCCTTGGCGGCAGCCGACTGCATCGCAACCAGCGATTGCGCCGCGTCATCCGATTGCCGGCCCTCTCCGCGCAAGGTGAAGGTGAGCGTCGCGGCATCCGGCGTCGCGCGAGCGACGCCGTGCCCGACGACCACGATCCGATGGGTCGCGGCGTCCTCATTCACCGTTGCTCCCCAAGCCGGCGCGATAAACGCCGATGCCGCTGCGGCTGCAAGCAATATCCGCATCCCCGTCTCCCTGTTCTCCGCCACGCTATTCCGGCTCCGGCCCTGCGGCAATGGGTTCAGGCGAGGCCGTAATGATCCGCCAGGCGGTCGAGCGCCAGCGTCAGCACCACGCGGCCGGTGCGCGCCGGCCAGCCGAGGGCGCTCTCCGCACTGGCCATGCCTTCGCCCGCGCAGACGATCCGCCACAGCACGTCCTTCAGGCCCGGACCCGCCGCGTCCAACGCCGCCTCCACCCGTCGCTTGGCCGCGATTCCGGCGAGGGTGGGGTCGAGCGGCTCGCCCGGTCCAAGCGGGCCGCGCGCGCGGGGCGCCGCATCCCAGCGCATCGTCACGCGAGGGCCGAGCGCGGCGGTCGTCCAGTCGCCCCGCAACCGCTCGCCCGCCTCATATTGCCGCGCGTCGATCAGCCCGCGCGCCTTCAGCCAGCCGAGCGGCGATTCGGCCAGGTTCACCGTCACGCTCCGCGCCCGCCCCCGCGCCTCGCCGTCGCCGGGCAATCCGCGCTCCGCGAGCAGCCGCGCCTCCTCATAAGCCGTGGTCCGCCGCCGCGCCTGACCCGCCATCGATGTTCTCCTTTCGTTCAGTCTCGCCAGGCCATGCCACATCGGCTATGCTGTAGGAAAGCGAATAACCTCATCGGTGAAGAGAAAAGGAGGGCGCGGCCCATGATCACGCGCATCCGCGATGTCCGCCGCGCCAAGGGGCTGACGCTCGCCGAAGTGGCGGCGCGTTGCGAGCCGCCCACCACGGCGCAGACCATCGGTCGGCTGGAAACGGGCACCCGCACCGTCTCCGTCGGCTGGCTCAATCGCATCGCCAGGGCCTTGGGCGTCGAGGCGGCCGATCTCGTCGCGCTGCCCGATACGCCCGATCTGCCGGTGGTGGCGATCCTCGGCGCGGGCGGGGCGAGCGCGCCGCGTCGTTCGCAGGTGGCGGTGCCGCCGCGCCCTGGCCCCGGCGCGCTGGCGCTCACCGTGGAAACGGGCGTGGGCGATTATCGCGCCGGCGACACGATCTGGCTGGAGCGGCTCGCGCCCGAGGATTTCCCCCGCGCGCTCAACCGCGACGTGCTGGCGCCGCGCCCGGCCGGCCGCTTTCTGTTCGGGCGGCTGATCGGCCGCGATCCGGCCAAGCTGCACATCCTGCCGCTGGCGGGCGGGGGCCGCCAGCAGGTGCTGAACGATCCTCCCTGGATCGCCGTCGCCACCCGCCTGGTCCGCCCGCTGGGCTGAGGCGCACGCTCAGGCCGCCTCGCGCTCCTCGTCGCGCCACGCGCTCCGCGCCGCCTCCTGAGGCTTCGCGGCCGGGCGGCGGCGACGCCAGGTGAGCGCCTTGCTCAGCAGCACCGCCACGCCCAGCGCCGCATAGGTGAGCAGCGTCAGCTTCGGATCGAAGATCAGCGCCACCGCGAAGGCGATCCGCAGGAAATCCGGGTTGAAGCCGAAATCGTCCCCGATCGCGCGGCAGACGCCGATCAGGCGATCGGTCTTGGGGGCGGCGGCGGTTTCGGCGTTCTGCATGGTCGGCTCCGTATCGGGTCTCTTGCGTTGCCCGATACAAAAGCAGCTTCCGTGCCAGATCCGAAAAAATGGCGGAAATCGGCCCCCGCCTCACCGCAAAGCGCCGATCGATCCTGGTGTGAGAATGGTGAAATCCGCCAGATTATGGCGGGAAACCCGATGCGGCTCAGCCCCCGCCGCTCTCCGCCATCTGCTCGGCGGCGCGGCGGCAATCGTTGGTCCGGCCGAAGCAGGCGTCCCTGAGCGCGCGCCGTGCATCGCGCGCCGCCGGATCGAAGGCGTCGGACGGCGGCGGGCTGTACGCGCCCGTCGTGGGCGCGGCGGCGCCCGTCCCCGCCCCCGCCGCGCTGGGATCGCTGAGGCGGACGGTCGCCGTTTGCCCCAGCCGGCCTCCGAGCCTCTGGGCCGAAGCGGAGGACGCCAGGCCGACAAGGGCGATCGCGATGAAAAGCCGATGGATCATGCCGGGGCCAAAATGCGCCTCGCAGCGGCGATTCGCAAACCCCTGGGGCCGCTGCCCGTCGGCCCGCCTTTTTCCCGCGACGAACGCCGACGCATCACCGCTCCGATGCGCCGTCCGTCTGGTTGCCGGGCGACTTGCCCGCATGAGCCTGCCCGACACCGGCGCTCTTGGCGTCGGCCATCGCGCCGAGCGGGTCGATCACCGGCGGAAGCACATCGCCGCTCAGCGTCCGCGCCGGGCTCGCCGATTCCAGCGCCTCGACGCGCAGCTCCAGCGTGCCCACCTGGCTGTGCAGCTTCTCCAGCTCGGCCTGGGCGGCATCGAGCTGGGCGGCGTTCTGGCGCATGCCGATCGCATCGCCCATCCCGCCGCCTCCGCCGCTTGCGCCGCCCAGCCCGGTGACGAGCAGCGCCGCCACGGCGCCGCCGATCAGGCCCAGCACGATTTCCCGTACGATCACCATCCTCATATCCGGCTCCCGCGCCTCCGCGCTCGTTCCTCGCAGGAAGAGAGGGCATGGCGCAACCGCCGCCGAAACGCCAGCCGCTTGCGTCTGCCTGCGCGATCCCGCTGGCGTCGCGCCGCGCGCCGGGCCATCAGGCGACGATGAACGCGCCCGCGCCCGCCTCCGTCGACACGCCGCTCCCCGCCGGACGGCTCAGCTCGCTGGACGGGCTGCGCGGGCTGGCGGTGATGGGCATATTGCTGATGAACATCGCCGGTTTCGCGCTCCCCTCGGGCGCTTACTTCAACCCGCTGGCCGGGGGCGGCGCGGCCCCCGCCGATCTCGTCGTCTGGGCGTTCGGCTTCCTGTTCGTGGACGGCAAGATGCGCGCGCTCTTCTCGATCCTGTTCGGCGCCTCAACCCTGATCGTCGTCACCCGCGCCGAGGAGGCGGGCCTGAGCGGCGCGCGCGTCCACTTCGCCCGGATGATCACGCTCGGCCTGTTCGGGGCCGCCCATCTGTTCCTGATCTGGCCGGGCGATATCCTGCTCCATTACGCGCTGATCGGCATCGTCGCCCTCCCCTTCACCCAGCTCGAGCCCCGCAAGCAGATGCGGATCGCGATCCTGCTGCTCCTCATCCAGCTCGTCGTCGCGGCGATCTTCTTCGCCGGTTTCCTTCAACTCGAAGCCGCCGCGGCAAGCCCGCACGCAAGCCCCGCCGACATCGCCGCCTGGCGGGATTTCGCCGCCGGGGTGGGCCTCGGACCGTGGCAGGAGGTCGCGCGCGAGGCGGCGACCCTGCGCGGAAGCTGGGCCGGCGTCGTCGCGTACAACTGGGATACGAGCGCCGGCGCGCCGCTGTTCGTGCTCGCCTTCGACGGGCCGGAGACGCTGGCCTTCATGCTGATCGGCATGGCCGCGCTCAAAAGCGGTTTCCTCGCCGGTGGCTGGAGCCGCGCCCGTTATCTGCGCGCCGCCGCGATCGGCTATGCGATCGCGCTGCCGCCGACGGCGTTGCTCTGCTGGCTCTGCTTCAGGACCGGCTTCGACACGCTCGCCACCTTCGCCGCCGCCACGATCGGCGGCATCCCCTTCCGCCCCATCCTCGCGCTCGCCGACGCGGCGCTGGCGCTCGCCTGGCTGGAAGCGCGGGAGAGCCCGCTCCGCCGCCGCATCCGCGCGGCCGGGCGCGCGGCCTTCACCAATTATCTCGGCACCAGCATCGCCATGACGGCGCTGTTCTACGGCTGGGGCTTCGGCCTGTTCGGCCGGATCGATCGCGTCGGGCTGCTGCCGATCGTGCTCGCCGCCTGGATCGCGATGCTGGCGTGGAGCGCGCCCTGGCTCGCCCGTTTCCGCTACGGCCCGTTCGAATGGGCCTGGCGCACGCTGGCGCGCGGCCGCCCGCAGCCGATGCGGCGGTCTGCTATTGAGACTGTATTGCAATAGCTGTATCATGGCGCGACTCGAACGGAGACTGCCGTGGTCGTCTGCGTCTGCAATGCCATTCGCGAGCGGGAGGTGCGGGAAGCCGCGCGCTCCGGGCATCGCGATCCCCGCTCCGCCTATGCCGCGCTCGGCCACGCCCCGCGCTGCTGCCGCTGCCTGCCCTTCGCGCGCGAAGTGATCGCCTCCGAAACCGCGGCCGCCTGATCCCGGCTGGGCCGGAGGCCCGAGCCGCGCTATGCTGGCCCGCCATCGAGGAGAGGCCGCATGAAGGGCGACGCGAAGGTCATCGATCTGCTGAACCAGGCGCTCAAGAACGAGCTCACCGCGATCAACCAGTATTTCCTGCACTACCGCATGCTCGATCATTGGGGCGTGCAGCGGCTCGCCAGCTTCGAATATGACGAGTCGATCGACGAGATGAAGCATGCCGATCGGCTGGCGGAGCGCATCCTGTTCCTGGACGGCCTGCCCAATTTCCAGATGCTCGGCCGCCTGCGCGTCGGCGAATCGGTCGAGGAGGTGCTGAAATCCGATCTCGAGCTGGAGGAGGAGGCGTTGCCCGTGCTGCGCGAGGGCATCGCCTACGCCGAATCGGTGCGCGATTTCGTCAGCCGCGATCTGTTCGTCCGCATCCTCGCCAACGAGGAGGAGCATATCGACTATCTGGAGCGCCAGTTCGATCTGATCCGCCAGATGGGCATCGCCAACTACATCCAGCTCCAGTCCAAACCCGCCGACGAGGAAGGCGCCTCGACGGGGGATTGAAGGATCGGTTCACGCGAAGGCGCGAAGGCGCGAAGAAGGAGATTCACGCGGAGACGCGGAGAGGGTGCGCTTTTGGCCGCGCCAGCGGCCCTCGTTCCGAATACGATCGGGTGAAGATTGCGCTGACGCGCGACAGCAAGTGCAACACCTCTGCGTCTCCGCGTCTCTGCGTGATATTCCACAACTTCGCGCCTTTGCGTGAACACACATCGCAGAAGGAGAAATATTACCGCTGCGCCAGGCCGAAGCTGGTGGCGGGTTTGCGGCCGAAGGCGGGGCGGCGTTCGACGATGGGGTTGGTTTCGCGATCGAACAGGCGCAGCGTCGAATCGAACAGAGGACGAAGCTCGACGACCTTCTCGATCAGCTCGTCGGGCGTCTCGCGCATCTCCACGCAGCGGCGTGCGGTCTGCTCGATCCGCTCGGCCAGGGCTGCCAGCGGCTCGGCTCCGAACTGGCGCGCCTCGCCCTTGAGCGTATGGGCGGGAAGCACCAGCGCCGCGGCGTTGCGCTCGCGGATCGCCTGCTCGATCGCGGCCACCGCCTTGGTGCCGTCTTCCCGAAAATAGCCGAGGATACGCACGAAGCCCGCGCCCAATTCGGTGCGCGCGCGGGAGAATACGCCCCAATCGACAAGCTCCGCGAAACCCTGCGTCACCCGTGAACCCCCTCGTGCTCCACCCCCGTCGGTCCGTTATGGAGCAGGGTTGGTAAAGAGACGGTTACGGATGGGCGATGCGCAGCGCCGGGCCGAGCGGGCTTTCCGCCGTCGAGGCGGTCCAGCCCCGCTCGGCGGCGAGAGCCGCGATCTCGCGCGGCGCGGCCGGATCGTCGGCGACCGCCAGGATCGCGCCCTCGCCCTCCCGCATCGCGCGGGCGACGCGCAGCGCCGGCCAGGGGCAGCGCATCCCGCGCAGATCGAGCAGCCGCTCCCCGCTCATGCGGGACTTCCTGAAAATCCTCCCCTGAAAGGGGAGGATTTTGGGGGTGGCCCGCTCACTCCGGCTTCCTGTCCCCATAGGGGTTTTTGGGCGCGCGGAGCGTGAGGCGCACTGGCACCGCGCCGAAACCGAGTTCGCGGCGGATGCCGTTGACCAGATAACGCTGATAGCTCGCCGGCAACTGATCGACCCGCGTGCCGAACAGCACGAAGCCGGGCGGGCGCGTCTTGGCCTGGGTGATGAAGCGCAGCTTGATGCGCTTGCCGCCGGGCGCGGGCGGCGGGTTCTTCTCTACCGCGGCCTCGAACCAGCGGTTGAGCTGGCCGGTGGAGACGCGGCGCGACCAGGCGTCGCGCGTCTCGAAGGCGGCGGCGAGCAACTGATCGAGCCCCTTGCCGGTCGCCGCCGAGATGGCGATCAGCGGCACGCCCCTGACCTGGCTCAGCCCCTCGTCGAGCGCCGCCTTCACCCCGTTGAACAGCGCCGACTGGCCTTCCGCCACATCCCATTTGTTGAGCGCGATGATAAGCGCGCGGCCTTCGGAGAGCACGCGGTCGGCGATGCGCAAGTCCTGCGCCTCCAACCCGCGCGTCGCGTCGAGCAGCAGCACGACCACCTCGGCGAAATCCACCGCGCGCATCGTGTCGGACGCGGAAAGCTTCTCCAGCTTGTCCTCGATCTTCGCCTTCTTGCGCAGGCCCGCCGTGTCGATCAGCCGCACTGCGCGCAGCCTGCCGTCGGGCGCGCGCCATTCCCAGTCGACCGAAATCGAATCGCGCGTGATCCCCGCCTCCGGCCCGGTGATCATCCGCTCCTCGCCGAGCAGCCGGTTGACCAGGGTGGACTTGCCCGCATTGGGCCGCCCGACAATGGCGAGCTTCAGGATCGCGTCGGGATTATCCTCGTCCGCCTCCTCCTCGTCGACGCCCTCCCGGTCGATATGGGGGAGCAGCGCCTGGAACAGATCGCCCATGCCCTCGCCATGCTCGGCGGAAAGCGGGATGGGATCGCCCAGCCCCAGGCTGAAGCTCTCCATCACGCCGGGCTCGGCGGCGCGCCCCTCCGCCTTGTTGGCGACGAGGATGATCGGCGTATCGCTGCCGCGCAGCCACTGCGCCACCGTCTCGTCGAGCGGGGTCACGCCGGCGCGCGCGTCGAACATGAACAGGGCGGCGTCCGCCTGCGCCACCGCCGCTTCGGTCTGCGCGCGCATCCGGCCGGGCAGGGTCTGCGGATCGTCGCTTTCGAAGCCGGCGGTGTCCACCACCCGGAACGGCACGCCGAGCAGATCGGCGTCGCCCTCGCGCCGATCGCGCGTCACGCCCGGCTTGTCGTCGACCAGCGCGATCCGCTTGCCGACGAGCCGGTTGAACAGGGTCGACTTGCCGACATTGGGCCGGCCGACGATGACGACGGTGGGCAGCTTGCTCATAGCCATCCTCGGCCAAGCTAAAAATCAAACCGTTCGCCCTGAGGAGCCATTGAGCGAAGTCGAAATCGGCGTCTCGAAGGGCCCTTCGAGACGGGCTTCGGCTTCGCTCAGCCCGTCCTCAGGGGGACGGGAGGGGTTAAGCCCTTACCGCCAGGCGCTGAGCGTGCCGTTGCTCGACAGCAGGTAGAGCGTGTTGTTGGCGACGACCGGCGGCAGGTTGATCGCATCCTTGCTGGCCTTGATGGTGGACTGGATCTTGCCGTTCTCCACCGTCACGAACACGAGCTCTCCCAGCGAATTGGTGAGCACGAGCCGGCCGCCGGCGAGCACCGGGCCGCTCCAGAACACCAGATCCTTCTTCTTCTTGGGCACGCGCCAGTGGGGAAGCTGCGTCACCCAGCGCACCTTGCCGGTCGCCCGCTGGATGCAATAGAGCTTGCCGTCCTCGGCCGCCACGAACAGCCAGTCCCCGCCGAGCGCGGGGGTGGAGATGCCGGCGATGTTGATCTCCCACAGCCGCTGGCCGGTGACGAGATCATAGCCCACCATGCGTCCGCCCGCGCCGATCGCATAGACGCGGGTGTCGTCCATGATCGGATCGGCGTCGATATCGGTCACGTCGCCCACGGTGGTGGACGCGCTGGTGCGGGTCAGCGTGTCCTGCCACACCACACGGCCGTTCTCGTAACGATAGGCGTCGAGATCGCCCGAGGAATAGCCCGCGATCACGGTGCTGTGCCCCACCGCCGGCGAGGCCGCGCCGAAGATGCCGGCGCTCTCCAGCGGGCCGCTGGCGCTCCACTCAGTCTTGCCGTCGGCCTCGTTGAGCGCGAACAGCTGGTTGTCCTGCGACATGACATAGACGGAGCCGCCGGCGACGGTCGGCGCGCCGCGCAGGGGCCCGCCCGGCTTCACGCTCCAGATGCTCTTGCCGGTGGCGGCGTCGAGCGCCTCGACCTCGCCAAGGCCGTTGGTGGCGTACACCACGCCGTTATCGAAGCTCACTCCGCCGCCGAACAGCGAATGCTTATATTCCTTGCGCTCCTTCAGCCCGAAGAAGCCCGGAATGCCCGGGCGCTTGAGCTCGGGCGCATCGGCGTGGCTCAGCACGACCTGCTTGGTCCACACCGGCCTTCCGGTCTGCGCGTCGAAAGCGTGGAGATTGGCGAGCGTGTCCATCACATAGACGCGCCCGTCCGCCACCACCGGCGCGGCGGCGAGGCGGGCCTCCTTGCTCGCGCCCTCGATCTTGGCGGTCCAGGCGCGGGTGGGCTGCGCGGCCAGCGCCACGTCGCCGATCGCCTTCTGCGGCCCGCCGCCCGGTTGCGGCCAGGCCGGATTGACCTCCGGCGGGGGCACCGTCACCGGCACGGTGGCGATGCCGGGATCGACGCTCGCGCCGTTCTCGGTGGTGAGCACGGGCACGCGCTCGCCGAGCACCGGCGTCTTCTCCTTGTGCCCGCCGCCCTTGAAGATGCTGCACCCGCCGAGCAGCGAGAGCGCCGCCGCCGCGGCGATGATGCGCGTCGATGTGCGCGCCTTGAGCTTCATGCTTTCCCGCCCGGTCATGCTGGCTTGTTCCATGTCTTTATCCGTATCCCGCGATCAGGGCTGGGCGCTGTCGCCAGGCTGAACGGCATCGAAGCCGAGATCGCCGGCAAGCTGCGCGGCGCGGCCGCGGATGCTGTCCGGCACCGTCTTGTCGCGGGTGATGGAGGCGAACATCGCGCCCGCCTTCTTGGGCTGGTTGAGCTTCATGTAAGCGAGCCCGGTCATCTCGCCGGC
>DASSTK010000440.1:0-2336 GCA_035707945.1 Sphingomonas sp. | reverse complement strand
ACCTCCGATTTGGCGACGAACCGCGAACCCGTCGCGCCCGCGAGCAGGAGGATGTCGATCCAGCTGATATGGTTGGCGACGAACAGAACGTCGCGGGGCAGAGGCTCGCCTGTCGTGATCGCATCGAAGCCGGCGGCGCGGGCGGCGCGGCCGAGGAAGCGGCGCGGCCAGGGCGATCGCCGCCCGAACGCGCGCCATGCCCCGTGCAGCGGCACATGGACGAGGAGCAGCAGCCCGATCAGGGCGAGGCGGCGCCAGGCCCGCAGGCGCGAGGAGGCGGCCTCGCCGGCCGCCGATCGCGCGGAGGCCGCGCGCTCAGCCTTTGCGGCCGAGGGGGACGCCGTACAGCTCCATGCGATGATCGACGAGGCGGAAGCCGAGCTTCTCGGCGATGCGGCGCTGGAGCGCCTCCACCTCCTCGTCGACGAACTCGATGACGTGGCCGCTCTCGACATCGATCAGATGATCGTGGTGCGATTCGGACATCGCCTCGTAACGCGAGCGGCCGTCGCCGAAATCATGGCGCTCGAGAATGCCCGCCTCCTCGAACAGGCGGACGGTGCGATAGACGGTGGCGATCGAGATGCCGGGGTCGATCGCGGAGGAGCGGCGGTGAACCTCCTCCACATCCGGATGGTCCTCGGCCTCGGACAGCACGCGCGCGATGACGCGCCGCTGCTCGGTGATGCGGAGGCCCTTTTCGGCGCACAACGCCTCGAGATCGATCTTGCGCATCGCCCCAATGTAGGCAGTCCCGCCGCGAACGGGAAGCGCGAACGGCTCGCAGCAGCCTTCTCTCGCGGCAGGGGAGGGTGTCGGGCTTCTTCCCGACGTAAAGCGAATCGGCCGCCGGCGGATTTACTTCTTGAGCTGCTTCAGCACGGCGAACGGGCTGGCCTCGCGGCGTTCGGCTTCGGCTTCCTCCTCGGTGCGGACGCCGGCGGCGCGCAGCCGCTCCTCGGCCCGGGGCGAGCGCGGGAAGGGATCGAGCGCCAGCGCGAAACCCTGCGCCGCCGCCTCGCCGAGATCGACCGCGCCGCCGCTGTAGGGCAGCACGTCGAGATCGCCTTCGCCCAGTTCCACCTCCTCCGGCGCGGCGGCTTCAGGCTCGAAGCGGAGCGCGAAGGGCTCATCGACATGGGCGGGCACCGGATCGCCGGTCGCGACGCAGCTCTGCATGGCGTCGGCGAGGATGCGGCCTTCGGCCCGCACCGCCGCGCCATCGCGCGAGACGCGGGCGCGGGCCTCCAGCCGATCGATCGCGATCAGGCCGAAGCGGCGGGCGAGCGCCGCGCGCTCCCCCTCGTCGGCGGCGATATCGATCGCGCGCGGCTCGGGCCCGAGCGTATCGAGGCGCACCGACCGCGCGAACTCGGACGCGGTTCCCGTCATGCGATCTCTCCCGCCAGCACCGTTTCCGCATCGCGCGCGGCGAGCCCGGCGGCGAGCGCGCGGAAAGCGGCTTCGGCATGGGCGCGGGCCCCGGCGGGCACGTCCGCGCCGCGCCACAGATTGCGATCGAGCGCGCCGGCGAGATCGCCCTCCGGCCGCAGCCCCTCGCGATACGCCGTGAGGCGGCCGCCCAACTGGCCCATCATCCGCCCGATATGCTTGCCGACCACCAGATCGCCGATGCCGCGCTCGCGAAGCTGGCCGTCCATATCGGCGATGAACAGCTCGGTGAGCCGGGCGGAGGGCCGGCGGCCGGATTCGCCCTCCTCCTCCAGCCGCAGCAGCACCAGCGCCAGCACCGAGCTCAGCATGTCGAAGCGCCCGTCGAAGGTGTCCGGCACGCGGCCTTCGGAGAACCAGTGCGGCCGCCGCGCCTCCGCGACGATGGCGTCATAGAGCGGGCGATAGGCAAGAGCGGCGTCGCGTCCGCCGAAAATGCGGGTCAACAGGTTCAACGGTCCGCCTCTTATTCCAGCAAGCCGCCTTGTGCGGCGCGGGCGCTCCGCATATTGAGCGGCTGGACCGCCGATGCAATGGCGCGTGTTGCAAGAGCCGAAGCGCCGGCGATGTGAGGAGACTGGAATGACCGTCAGCCAGCGATGCAAGGGGGCCGCGATCGTCGCCGCTTTCGGCCTCGCCGCCGGTCTTTCCGGTTGCGCGCAGATCCGCACGCACCAGGGCTATGTCATCGACAAGGCGCTGGTCGCCTCGGTGCGGCCGGGCATCGACAACCGCGAATCGGTGCAGAAGACGCTGGGCGACCCCAGCTTCGCCAGCCAGTTCGACAACGGCACCTGGTATTATGTATCCCGCCTCGCCAGGCAATTCTCGTTCGGCACGCCCAAGCCGACCAGCGAGACGGTGATCGCCGTCCATTTCGATCC
>DASSTK010000439.1:0-8465 GCA_035707945.1 Sphingomonas sp. | reverse complement strand
CGTTCCACCTCCGTGACAGGCATGGCGCTGATCGAGCGGACCGGGTGCGATGACGATGCCGCATTCAGGACAGAACATGGCGCACTATCTGCGCACCGCTATCGAACGCGAGGACCGGAACCGCGACAAGCTCCGGCAGCTTCGTGCGGCGCACAAGGAAGCCGAAGCCGGGCTCGCCCGCCTGCTGGAACTGGTCGAGAAAGGACTGATGGATGCGGACGACGCATCCCTGCGGGATCGGATGGTGGCCTTGCAGTTCCGCCGCGATGAGTTGACCCAGGAGATCGCGGATCTCAACCGTCGCCTCGCCGCCGCGGAGCCTGCCGTGACATCGGAGAAGGTCGAGCGACTGGCGTTCACGCTGCGCCGGCACCTGCGCGAGGGCGCGCCCGAACTGCGCCAAGCCTATACCCGGCTGGTGCTCAACGAGGTCAGCGTCACGCCACAGCAAATCCGCATCAGCGGCTCCAAGGCCGTCTTGGCGCGAACCGCCGCGCAGGGCGTGGCCGAAGCCACGCCCCCGGTTCTCTCTTTTGTTCGGGAATGGCGCACCCGACAGGATTCGAACCTGTGGCCTCTGCCTTCGGAGGGCAGCGCTCTATCCAGCTGAGCTACGGGTGCGTGGGCTCCGCCGTTAGCAGAGGCTTTCGCCGCCCGCCAGCCCCGACCGCGAGGCTTCAGCGCGGCGCTCCGGAGATCGGCTGGAACTCGCCCAGCCCGCAGCTCGCGCCGCGCATCGGCGGCGAGCTGTGGAGCACGGTGATGACGTCCACCGAGCAGAGCTGGTTGATGCTGGTCTTGTAGGCGAAGCGCTCCTCGAAGCCGAGCTCGGGGCAGCTATGCGGCAGCCGGTTACGATAGACCTTGCCGCCGATCATGTAGAAATCGATCGTGCGATCGTTGCGCACGCGGGTGTCCTGGATGCGCGACGGCTGGATGCAGTCGACCGGCTTGCCGTCGGGGTGAATCTTCGCCTCCTGCGCGGGCTTGAGCGGCCGCGCGGCGAGAGGGGCGGCGCAGGCGGCGACGGCGATCAATGTGGCAAGGCGTTTCATGGCGGGCTCTCCGGCTTCTTGTCTTCCGGTGCAACGCACGAGGTCAGCCCCGCGTCGCATCGGGCGGCGGCGTTTTCGGCCGATAGGCGCACAGATCCTCGACCGGGCAACGCCAGCATTCCGGTCTTCGCGCCTTGCAGATGTACCGGCCGTGAAGGATCAGCCAATGATGCGCATGGCCGAGGAAGGGTTCGGGCGTCACCTTCTCCAGCCTGTCCTCGACCGCGCGGACATCCTTGCCCGGCGCGAGGCCGGTGCGGTTGGCGACGCGGAAGATGTGGGTGTCGACCGCGATGGTCGGATGCCCGAAGGCGACGTTGAGGACGACGTTCGCCGTCTTGCGGCCGACGCCGGGCAGGCTTTCCAGCGCGGCGCGGTCCTCCGGCACCCCGCCGGCATAGTCGTCCACCAGGATGCGCGCCGCGGCGATGACGTTCTTCGCCTTGGTGTTGTAGAGGCCGATCGTCTTGATGTGCCGCTTCAGCCCCTCCTCACCGAGCGCGAGCATCTTCGCCGGCGTGTCCGCCTCCTCGAACAGCCGGCGCGTCGCCTTGTTGACGCCGACATCGGTGGCCTGCGCGGAAAGCGCGACGGCGACGAGCAGCGTATAGGGGTTGGTCCATTCGAGCTCGGTCTCGGGCGCGGGGTCATTCTCGGCCAGACGACGGTAGAACTCGAAAATATCGGCTTTCTTCATGATCGGAACCGATACTCCGTCCGCCGCGCAGCCTGGCTATTCTCCCAATCCTCGCGTGGCCGCAAGCCCCGGTCCTGCTTTCATATCGCTGAACAAGAGGATCAGGGCGGGTTCAGGAGCGGAGCGCTAGGCTGGATGAATCGGATTTGCTGCGAGGAGTTCGTCATGCGCATCGCCACCACCGCGCTTGCCGCCGCAGCGGCCGTCGGTATCGGCCTCGCCGCCGCCCCGGCCTCGGCGCGCACCATCGTTTCCTTCGGGATCGGCGTTCCCGCCTATCCGGCCTATTATCCGGGTTATTACCCCGGCTATTACGCGCCCCCGCCTTATACCTATTATGCGCCGTCCTACTATGTCGGCGGCTATTACGGGCGGCCTTATTATCATCGCTGGCGCCGCTGGGATCGGGGCTGGCGCCGCGGCTGGCGTCATCGGCGTTGGCATGATCGCTGGTAGGATGGGTCACTCGAAGGAAATGAGGCCGGGCCGACGCCCGGCCTTTTTCTTGTGCACCGTCTCTCAAGCCTGTCGGCGGCGTGAACGGCTCCCTCAGCGCCGGTTCAAGGCTTCCCCTCCATCCTGCGAATCGCTTTGGAAGGAGTATTGTCATGCGTAAGGGTCTGATCATGCTGGCCGCCGCCGCGACGCTCGGGTCGGTCGGCTTCTCCAGCGCCGCCTCGGCGGCCGACTGGCATCACCGCGACCATGACCGCTGGGAGCATCGCGATCGCGGCCGACACCACGGCTGGCGCAACCATGATCGCGACGACTGGCGCTGGCGGCGCTGGCATCATCGCCGGCACCATCACCGCTGGTATCGCAACGGCTACTACAACAATTATTACAACGGCTATTACGGCTCCGGCTACGGCTGGTGAGCCCGCCGAAAGGGCGTGGAGGGCCGGGCGGAAACGCCCGGCCCTTTCCTTTCAGCTCGTCGCGAACAGCTTGGCGGGATCGCGGAAAGCCTTGAACTCGAGCGCGTTGCCCGAAGGATCGCGCAGGAACAGGGTCGCCTGCTCGCCCGGCTGATCGGGGAAGCGGATATGCGGCGCGATGCCGAAGCGCACCCCCGCCTCGCTGAGCCGACCGGCGAGCGCGTGCCATTCCTCCCAGCCCAGCACCACGCCGAAATGCGGCACCGGCACATCATGCCCGTCGACCGGCGAATGCGTGGCGTCCGCCACCCCGCCGTCCCGCTCCGGCGCGAGATGGGCGACGATCTGGTGCCCGTAGAGATCGAAATCCACCCAGCTTTCCGCGCTCCGCCCCTCCGGGCAGCCGAGCAACCCGCCATAAAAGGCGCGCGCCGCCGCGATATCGTGGACGGGAAAGGCGAGGTGGAAGGGACGCAGCGTCATGGGCGTCATTTACGGGCGAAGCGGGAGCAAGGGAAGCAGGACGCCATCGGCAGGCCAAGGCTGGCCTTTCCCGTTCGTCCGCGATAGCGGACGGGGCATGGCCTCGCTGCTCATCGCGCTCGCCCTCGGCGTGGCGCTCGCCTTCGCCTTCCAGCCCTTCAACCTGTGGCCGCTGGCGTTGATCGCCTTCGGAGGGATGCTGCTGCTGATCGAGCGGGCGCCGAGCGCGCGCCGCGCCGCCGCGATCGGCTGGTGCTTCGGCTTCGGCCAGTTCGTGCTGGGGCTGGACTGGATCGCCACCGCCTTCACCTATCAGGCCAAGATGCCGCCCTGGCTCGGCTGGGTGGCGGTGGCGCTGCTCTCGATCTACCTCGCCGTCTTCCCGCTGCTGGCGACGCTGGGCGCCTGGTTCGCCGCGCGCAGGCTCAAGGGCGGCGCGATCACCCTGACATTCGCCTTCGCCGCGTGCTGGATCGCGACCGAATGGCTGCGCGGCACGCTTTTCACAGGCTTCCCGTGGAACCCGGCCTCGGTGGCGCTGATCGATCTGCCGATGGCGAAGGCGGCGCGCTGGACGGGCACCTACGCGCTTTCCGGTCTGATGATCGTCAGCGTCGGCTTCATTCTGATGCTGGCGCTGATGAAGCGCGAGGCGATGAGCCGCAGGCGCTTGCTCTCTACGAGCAACATCCCCGCCGGGCTGGGCCTGATCGCGCTCGCCGCCCTCTATGTCGGGCCGGGACTCGGCCAGCGGCTCGCCCCGCCTCCGCCGCCGCCCGAAGGACACGGCGCGCTGGTCCGTATCGTCCAGCCCGATATCGGGCAGGGCGAGCGCGACACGCCGGGGCTGGAGCAGCGGCACCTCCATCGTCTCCAGGCGCTTTCCGGCGCGCCCGGCCCCGAGCCGCGCCTGATCCTGTGGCCCGAATCGGCGATCGAGGGCGATGTCGCCGAAGATCCGGCGGCCGCGCGCGCGACGACGGCGATGCTCGGGCCGAAGGATCTGCTCGCGGGCGGCGGCTATGCCTGGGTGCGGAACGAAGCGGGCGAGGCGACCGCCGCGCGCAATTCCGTCTTCGTCATGGCCCCGGACGGCCGCATTCTCGCGCGCTATGACAAGGCGCACCTCGTGCCTTATGGGGAATATCTGCCGATGCGGCCGCTCTTGACCCTGCTCGGCCTCTCCCGCCTCGTGCCGGGCGACGTGGATTTCCTGCCCGGCCCCGGCCCGGTGACGGTGGACCTGCCCGGCTTCGGCAAGGTGGGGATGCAGCTCTGCTACGAGATGGTCTTCTCCGGCCGCGTGGTGGACGAGGCGCATCGGCCGGATTTCATCTTCAATCCTTCGAACGACGCCTGGTTCGGCGCCGCCGGCCCGCCGCAGCATCTGGCGCAGGCGCGGTTGCGCGCGATCGAGGAGGGGCTGCCGATCGCCCGCGCCACCCCCACCGGCATTTCCGCGATCATCGCCGCGGACGGGCGGATCGTGAGCCAGCTCGGCCCGCACGCGATGGGCATGATCCAGCGCCACATGCCCGATCCCCTGCCGCCGACGCTTTTCTCCCGGCTCGGCAACTGGGCGGCTCTGATCGTCGTGATCCTGCTCGGCGGGCTGGCTTTTCTGACTAGCAGATATAAACAAGTCTTTATATAGCCCTTCCCCAACCCTTTTCCGCACTCCGCTTCGAGAGGACGATTCCGCTTATGCGCAGCGATTATCTCTTCACCTCCGAATCCGTTTCCGAGGGTCATCCCGACAAGGTGGCCGATCAGATCTCCGATGCGGTGGTGGATCTGTTCCTCTCGCGCGATCCGGTGGCGCGCGTCGCCTGCGAGACGATGGTGACGACCAACCGCATCCTGCTCGCCGGCGAAGTTCGCTGCCGCGAGGATGTGACGCCGACGGTGGACGAGATCGAGCGCGCCGCGCGCGAGACGGTGAAGCGCATCGGTTACGAGCAGCACGGCTTCCACTGGCAATATGCCGATTTCGCCTGCCACCTCCACGGCCAGTCGGTCCACATCGCGCAGGGCGTGGACGAGGCCGGCAACAAGGACGAAGGCGCGGGCGACCAGGGCATCATGTTCGGCTATGCGACGGATGAGACGCCGGCGCTGATGCCCGCCACGCTCTTCTACTCGCACCGCATCCTCGAACGCATGGCCGCCGACCGCCACGGCAAGGTGGTCGACTTCCTCGAGCCCGACGCCAAGAGCCAGGTCACGCTCCAGTACGAGAACGGCAAGCCGGTGCGCGCCACCGCGCTGGTCGTCTCCACCCAGCATTCGGCCACGCTTTCCAGCGACGACGGCCAGCGCAAGCTGCGCGATTACGTCAAGGGCGTGATGGCGGACGTGCTGCCGGACGGCTGGATGCCGAAGGATGACGGCCAGATCTTCGTCAATCCCACCGGCCTGTTCGAGATCGGCGGGCCGGACGGCGACGCGGGGCTGACCGGCCGCAAGATCATCGTCGACACCTATGGCGGCGCGGCCCCGCACGGCGGCGGCGCCTTCTCGGGGAAGGACCCGACCAAGGTGGACCGTTCGGCCGCCTATATCGCCCGCTACCTCGCCAAGAACATTGTCGCGGCGGGGCTGGCGAAGCGCTGCACCATCCAGCTCAGCTATGCGATCGGCATCGCCGAGCCGCTGTCGCTCTATGTCGACACCCACGGCACCGGCACGGTGGACGAGGCGAAGATCGAGCGCGTGCTGCCCGAGCTGGTGCGCCTGACGCCCAAGGGCATCCGCACCCATCTCGGCCTCAACAAGCCGATCTACCAGAAGACCGCCGCCTACGGCCATTTCGGCCGCGATCCCGAAGGCGATTTCTTCTCCTGGGAGAAGACCGACCTGGTGGACGCGATCAAGCAGGCGCTGTGATCCTGTAAGAGTCTCCGTTTCAGGAGCGGCAAAAGCGGCTATCGGTGCGCGATGCCGCCCGCCGCTTCCTGTCGATCGTCGTCGCTGGAAATGCGGTGAGCGCGTCGGCCTGGCCCATCTGGGCGATCGCCTTTTGCGCCACCGCCGGCGTGATCGTGCGACCCTGGCGGCTGCCGGAGGCGATATGGGCGGCGGCGGGCGCGGCGCTGCTCGTCCTGCTCGGGCTGATGCCGCTCGATGCCGCCGCCGCCGCGATCGGCAAGGGCGGCGACGTCTATCTGTTTCTGATCGGCATGATGCTGCTCTCCGAAACGGCGCGACGCGAGGGATTGTTCGACTGGCTGGCCGAACATGCGGCGGTGCGGGCGCAAGGCTCCTCGCTGCGGCTGTTCGCGCTGGTGTTCGGCATCGGCGTGGTGGTGACGGCGTTCCTTTCCAATGACGCGACGGCGGTGGTGCTGACCCCCGCCGTCTATGCCGCCGCGCGCAAGGCCAGGGCCGATCCGCTGCCCCTGCTGTTCGCCTGCGCGATGGTGGCCAATGCGGCGGGGTTCGTGCTGCCGATCTCCAACCCCGCCAATCTGGTGCTCTACGGCGGATACATGCCGCCGCTGGGGCGCTGGCTGGCGAGCTTCGCCGCCCCCGCCGCCGCGGCCATCGCCGTCACCTGGGTCATGCTCCGCTTCGTCGAGCGGGGGCGGCTGGCCGAACCTTGCGCGAGCGCGGTCGAGCCGCAACCGCTGCCGCTGGGCGGCGGAGTGGCGCTGGCCGGGATCGTCGCCACCGCGCTGCTGCTGCTCGCCGTCTCCGCCTTCGATCAACCGCTGGGATTGCCGACCTGCCTCGCGGGGATCGTCACCGCCGCCGTGCCGCTGCTGCGGACCAGGCAATCGCCCTGGCCGGTGCTGCGGGCGATAAGCTGGAGCGTGCTGCCGCTGGTCGCCGGGCTGTTCGTGCTGGTCGAGGCGCTGGCGCGAACCGGGTTGATCGACTCGCTGGCGGCGGCGCTCGCCCATGCCGCCGCCTGGTCGGCCGGAGGCGCGGCGGCGGTCGGCGCGGCGATCCTCGGCTTCGGCTGCAACCTTACCAACAATCTGCCCGCCGGCCTGATCGCCAGCGGCGCGATCGCACGCGCGCATCCCCCGGCGCTGGTCACGGACGCGCTGATGATCGCGACCGATATCGGCCCCAATCTTTCGATCACCGGCTCGCTCGCCACCATATTGTGGCTCGCCGCGATCCGACGCGAAGGCGAGAATGTCGGCTTCGGGCGCTTTCTCAAGGTCGGCGTCGCGGTGATGCCGCCGGCGCTGATCGCGGCGGTGGGCGCGCGCCTGCTGATCGGCTGACTTCGGGCGCTTCCTCGAACAGCAACATTTCTCCCGCCTGAACGAAACGCATCGCGCTTTGCGTGCGTTACCGGGAAAACGCGCCTGCTGCCGAAGGCGGGGATAAAGGGGACGGACGACGCATTGGCGCAGCTATTCCGACCGGGGGCCAACAGCATCTTGCGGGTCGCGCTGTTCGCGATCCTGCTCGTGCCCCTGGGGGCGGCGGCGATCGCCATGGCGCTGCAGCGCACGCCCTACATCACAGGCGAAGGGCGCTTCATCGAGCAACAGGTGCCGTTCAGCCACAAGCATCACGCGGGCGAGCTCGGCATCGATTGCCGCTTCTGCCATGTCGGCGTCGAGAATCAGGCGGTGGCGACCGTGCCCACCACCGAGGTCTGCATGACCTGCCATTCACAGATGTGGACCAACGCCGCGATGCTCGCCCCCGTGCGGCGGAGCTGGGCGACGCACACGTCGCTCATGTGGTCGCGGGTCAACCGGCTGCCCGATTACGTCTATTTCGATCATCATGCGCATGTCGAGAACGGCGTGCCCTGCGCCGCCTGCCACGGCGACGTGCGGCAGATGCCGCTCACCCGGCAGGCCGCGCCGCTGACGATGGGCTGGTGCCTCGATTGCCATAACGATCCGGAAAAGCGTCTCGTGCCGGAGAAGCGCATCACCTGGTCCCACCCTTATGACCAACCGCTGAGCGAGGCCGAGGCCCGGCGCATCCACGCGCATGTCGCGGCGCTCGACAAGACCCGCAAGCTCACGGATTGCTCGACATGCCATCGCTAAGCCCGCCGAGCCCCTCCGCCTGGGACCCGCACCGGCGCGAGGTGCTGCGGCTGATCGCGGCGGGCGCGGCGGCAAGCCTCGCGGGCTGCTCCAAGCCCGATCAGCCGATCGTGCCGGCGGTGCATGATGCTGAGGGCGACCGCGCCGGAAGGGTGCGGCGCTACGCCACCACGCTCACCCTCTCCGGCTACGGCCGCGGCGCGACCGCGCTGGTGGTGGACGGCCGCCCGATCAAGCTGGAAGGCTCGCCCCGCCATCCGGCCAGCCTCGACAGCACCGACATGTTCGTCGAGGCCTCGATCCTCGATCTCTACGATCCGCAGCGGCTGCG
>DASSTK010000438.1:0-4683 GCA_035707945.1 Sphingomonas sp. | reverse complement strand
GGCCGCACCGTGATGGAGATCGATTCGAAGAGCCGATCGGCGGGCGAGGTAGTCGCCTTGTGGGACTATATCTCCGATCGGCTCGAGAAGAATTTCCGCCGCACCGTCTTCACCGCGCCGGGCATGGGAATGCCGGTGGGCGCGACGCAGCGACCGGCGGGCGGCGGCTTCGGCCGGCGCGTGATCGGCCAGTGAGGGAGGCGGGTATGCGTGACAACAAGGCCTTCGCTTCGCTCTCTTCCGGGCTGCTGGCGCGCAAGGGGCAGGCACGCCCGGCGATGCGGCCGCAGGGCTTCGGCCACGGCCAGGGCCGGCCGGATGATCTCGGCTGGAACGATATGGGCTTCGATCCGCCGCACCATTCCGGTCCTCGGCTGCCGGCGAATCTTTCCGGCCCGAGCGCCGATCTGCCGGCCGAGGCCGAAGCCCCGCCGGTCGTGCTCCAGCAGGACGAGATCGCCCGCGCCTTTACGCAGACGGAAGAGAGCGCCGCGGTCGCGCCGATCGTCGCCGAGCTGAAGACGAAGGCGGTGGCTCCGCGCAAGCCGGTCGGCGCCCGCAAGGCGCGCAAGGCGGTCAACGACCGCGCCGCCGCCGTCGAACGGCGCGAGGGCGGCCGCAAGGCGGCCTTCACGCTGCGGCTCGACGCCGAACGCCATCTCCGCCTCCGCCTCGCCTGCGCGGTGCAGAACCGCTCGGCCCAGATGCTCGTGACCGAGGCGCTCGATCGCATGCTGTCCGAACTGCCCGACGTCGAGCGGCTGGCGACCAGCCTGCCCGAAGCGAAGGCGGCCAACTGATCCCGCAAGGGGGGAATTGAGGATGAACCGCACCACCATCGCCCGGATCGCCACTCTCTCGCTGATGCTCGGCGTTTCGACCGTGGCTTGCACGCCGGACGGCGCGCATGTCCGCTCCGTCGCCGAAAATCCGGTGAAGGCGGATCAGGTCGCCGCCGAACAGGCGGGCAAGGCGCGCGAGGCGCTGGCGGCCAACAAGGGTGACGATGCGGTGAAGGCGGCCGAGCGCGCCGTCGCCGCCATGCCGAACGACGCCTCTTACCGGCTGCTGCTGGGGCAGGCCTATCTCTCCGCCGGCCGCTTCGGCTCGGCCGAGACGGCGTTCCACGATACGCTGGTGCTCCAGCCCGATCAGCCGCGCGCACGCTTCGATTGCGCGCTGGCCCAGACGGCCGACGGCAGAGGGCGGGAGGCGCTGCCTGCGTTGCATGCGCTCGTCGGCAAGGTTCCGGCCGCCGATCTCGGCCTCGCGATCGCGATGGCGGGGGATCGGCAAGCCGGCATCCAGATGCTGCTCGACGCCGCCCGCACGCCCGGCGCGGATGCGCGCACCCGGCAGAATCTGGCGCTCGCCTTCGCGCTCGACGGGCGCTGGCGGGAAGCGCGGGCGGTGGCGATGCAGGATACGCCCGCCAGCCGCATCAACGATCAGATCGCCCGTTGGGCCGAACTCGCCATTCCGGCCAAGCCGACCGTGCAGGTCGCCGCCATGCTGGGCGTGAAGCCCTCGCGCGATCCCGGCCAGCCCACCGAGTTGGCGCTGCGCGATCCCGCGCCCGTCACGCCCGCGACCGCGCCGACCGCGCTCGCCGCCGCCGATCCCGCGCCCTCGGTGACGGTGCCGCTCGCGCCGCCCGCGCCCGCCACGGTGGAGACGGCCTCCTACACCCCGCCCGCGCCGGGCTCGGTGACGGTGCCGCTCGCCGATCCTCAACCGGCTGTCCCTGCACCGGCCGCCGCGCCCAGGCCGCCGGTGATGCTCGCGGCGATGACGAAGCCCGCGCGTTCCGATCTCGCCCCGCCGCCGCTGTTGCGCGCGCCCGCCGCCGCCTTCCGTCATGCGGTCGCGCATGTCGCGCCGGGCCAGCCTGTGCGGAGCGGCTATGTCGTCCAGCTCGGCGCGTTCGCACGAACCAGCACGGTCAAGACGGCCTGGACCGAGATTTCCCGGCAGGCTCCGAAGCTGGCGGGCTATACGCCGACGCGCGGCAGCGTGACGCTGCGCGGCGCGACCTACACCCGGCTTTCGGTGGCCGGCCTGCCCAGCCGCGCGGCAGCGATGGAGCTGTGCCAGCGGGTGCGGGCGCACGGCGCGTCCTGCTTCGTCCGCGAAGCCGCCGGCGATGCCCCGCTGCAATGGATGAAGCCCGACAGCGGAACCCAGCTCGCTTCGCGGTGAGGCTTATTAAGGCCCTCTCTCTTGGGAGTTCAGAGGCGCTCACCCCAGAGGCTGGCCGCCCTTGATCGTGCCCAGCACCTGACCCTGCACGGGCAATCCGTCGAACGGCGTGTTGCCGGCGCGGCCGGGCAGCGCGTCGCCGACGATCTTCCACGGCTTATCGACATCGACCAGCACCAGATCGGCGGGGGCGTCCGCCTCCATACGGCCGCCCGCCAGCCCGAACAAAGTGGCCGGGGCGGTGGAGAGTAGCGCGAACAGGCGGGGCAACTCGATCACGCCTTCGCGGACCAGCGCCAGCGAGAGGGCGAGCAGGGTGGCGGCGCCCGCGGCGCCCGGCTCGGCCGAGACATAGGGCAGGCGCTTGGCTTCCGGCCCGCGCGGATCGTGGGCGGAGCAGATCAGGTCCACCGTGCCGTCCCGCACCGCCTCGATCGTCGCCAGCCGATCCCCCTCGGAGCGGAGCGTCGGCGAGAGGCGCGCGAAGGTGCGGAAAGGGCCGATCGCCTGATCGGAGAGCAGCAGATGCGCGGGCGAAGTTCCGCAGGTTACACGCACGCCCCGCTTCTTCGCCGCTCGCACCAGATCGAAGGCGCGCACTGTCGAAAGCAGGCGGAAATGGATGCGCGCGCCGGTTTCCTCGGCCAGCATCAGATCGCGCGCCACCGCCATCGCCTCGGCGATCGCGGGCGCGGAGGCGAGACCGAGACGGGTCGCCGTCTCGCCGTCGGTGGCGATCGCGCCGCGCGCGAGGCCGCCGTCCTCGGCATGGGAAACCACCACCAGATCGAGCGCGGAGGCGTAGGCGAGCAGGCGGTGCATCAGGCCCGAATCGGCGATCCAGCGCCGCCCGACCGCGACGCCGACTGCGCCCACCTCGCGCATCAAGCCGATCTCGGCGAGTTCCTGCCCCTGCAACCCGCGCGTCGCCGCCGCGAGCGGGTGAACCGAAAGCCCACCCGAGGCCGAAGCCTCGCGGATCAACGCCGGATCGTCGAGCGGGGGCGACTGGTCCGGCATCAGCACCGTGGTGGTGATGCCGCCCGCACGGGCCGCTTGCGGATCGGCGGCGAAGGCGCAGGCGTCGACCAGCCCCGGCGCGATCAGCGCGCCGCGCGCGTCCGCCACCACATCGCAGCGGCGGAAGGTGCCGTGCTCGATATCGCCCACTTCCTCGATGCGGCCGTCGCGGATCAGCACGCCGCCCTCGCATATCGTGCCCGCGATCGGATCGACGATCCGGCCGTTGCGGATGGCGAGCGTGCCCGTCTCCGCCTTGCTCATGCCCAGCCTTCCACGCCGCGCCGGGCGCGGGTCAGCACGTCGAGGCAGGCCATGCGCACCGCGACTCCCATCTCCACCTGTTCGGTAATCGCCGAGCGGGCCAGATCGTCGGCGACGTCGCTGGTGATCTCGATCCCCCGGTTCATCGGGCCGGGGTGCATGACGAGCGCGCCTTCGGCCGCGCGGCCCAGCCGTTCGCGCGTCAGGCCCCAGAAGCGGTGATATTCGCGTGGGGAGGGGACGAAGCCGCCCTCCATCCGCTCGAGCTGGAGGCGGAGCATCATCACCACCTCCGCCCCTTCCAGCGCCGCGTCGAAATCGGTGAAGGCGGTGACGCCCATTCGCTCGACCGCGGGCGGCAGCAAGGTGGAGGGCGCGCAGACGCGCACCTCCGCCCCCATCGTCGTCAACAGCAGGATGTTGGAGCGCGCCACCCGGCTGTGCAGCACATCCCCGCAAATAGTGACGACAATGCCCTCGATCCCTCCCTTCCGGCGGCGGATGGTGAGGGCGTCGAGCAGCGCCTGCGTCGGATGCTCGTGCCGCCCGTCGCCGGCGTTCAACACCGGGCAATCCACCTTCTCGCCGATCAGATGCACCGCGCCGCTGGCGTCGTGGCGGATCACGATCACGTCGGGCTTCATCGCGTTGAGCGTGGCGGCGGTATCGAGCAGCGTCTCGCCCTTTTTCACGCTCGATTGCGCGGCGTGCATGTTGACCACGTCCATGCCGAGCCGTTTGCCGGCGATCTCGAAGCTGAGCAGCGTGCGCGTCGAGTTCTCGAAGAAGGCGTTGATCTGGGTCAGCCCCGCCAGCCGGTCGTCATGCTTGGCGGTGAGGCGGTTGAGCGCGATCCACTGTTCGGCCTCGTCGAGCAGGAAGCCGATCTCCCAGGGCTTGAGCCCCGCGATGCCGGTGAGGCTGCGATGCGGAAAGGGATGCGCGCCGTCCGGAATGTGGGTGGGCGAGGGCGCGGCGTCGGGCATGGTGTTGCGCTCCTAGAGCGAGCGTGCCTTCCACTCAAGGACATGGGAGAAATCGGTCACGCCATCGCGTCGATCGCGCCCTGGAGGATATAGGCGGCGGCCATCTTGTCGACGAGCTCGGCGCGCCTGGCGCGCGAGGCGTCCGCCTCCAGCAGGGTTCGGGTGACGGCGGCGGTGGACCAGCGTTCGTCCCACAGCAGAATGGGAAGCGCCA
>DASSTK010000437.1:0-4315 GCA_035707945.1 Sphingomonas sp. | reverse complement strand
ATGAGCGCTCTGCCGAACCATGTGCTCCTGCGCAGGCAGGAGCCCAGGATGGCCTGGCCCTCCGTTGCCCTGGGCTCCTGCCTTCGCAGGAGCATGACGGATGTTCCATAAATCAGGCCGAGTCCTTAGAAGGAAGCCATGAGCCTCCCTGAAGATCCCACCCTGGATGAAATGCGCGAGGCGCTCGGCGCGGAGCTGCCCGCCCACGCCACCTTCGACGGCTGGAACGAGACGGCGCTGGCGAACGCGGCGCGCGCGCTGGGGCTCGATCCGGGCCAGGCGCGCCTCGCCGTTCCCGGCGGCCGCGTCGATATGATCGAGGCCTGGTACGCCGCGATCGACCGCGCGTTGAGGGACGCTTTCCCGCCCGAGCGCATCGCCGCCCTCAAGATCCGCGAGCGGATCGAGGCGCTGGTGCTCGCCCGGCTCGACACCATCCGCCCCCACAAGGCGGCGGCCCGCTCGGCGCCGGCGATCCTCGCCCAGCCGCAAAACGCCGTCCGCGCCGCAAAGCTGGGTTGGCGCGCGGCGGACACGATGTGGCGGCTGGCGGGCGACGCCGCGACCGATCTCAACCACTACACCAAGCGGCTGACGCTCGCGGGCGTCTATGCCTCCACCCTGCTCGTCTGGCTGGACGACGAGAGCGAGGGCGAGGCGGAGACGCACGCCTTCCTCGGCCGCCGCATCGGCGACGTGATGCGCTTTGAGAAGCTCAAGGCGCGGCTCCGCCCCGATCCCGAGCGGATGTTCAGCTTCACCCGCTTCGCCGGCCGCCTGCGCTATCCGCCGATCTGAGGGCCGATCGCGAATCCGTTTCATCAAGGCGCTGGCGTTCGCCTGTCGATATTGATAATGCTTCGCAGATAGAGTTCACCGATTCTGCGAAGGCCAGGCCCGTGCGTCTCGATCAATTGCCCCTGAACCGCCCCGCCCGCGTCGCCGGCATCGCCTGGGCCGAGATGGCGGCGAGCGCGGCCAAGCGGCTGCGCGAGCTGGGCTTCGACGAGGGCGTGACGGTGGAGGCGGTGCATGTCGCCCCGTTCGGCAAGGATCCGATCGCCTGCCGGGTCGGGCGAATGACGGTGGCGCTCCGGCGCGCGCAGGCGCACGCGATCACGGTCGAATCGCCGGCGGCGTGAGCGGCCGCATCCCATGAATCCCGCCCCGATGATCGCGCTGGTCGGCAATCCCAATGCCGGCAAGAGCGCGCTGTTCAACGCCATGACGGGCGCGCGTCAGAAGGTCGGCAACTATCCGGGCGTGACGGTGGAGCGTAAGGCGGGCCGGATGAGCCTGCCGGACGGCCGCCCGGTCGAGCTGATCGACCTGCCCGGAACCTACAGCCTCGATCCCGCCAGCCCCGACGAGCAGGTGACGCGCGACGTGGTGCTGGGCAAGCAGGCGGGCGAGCGGCTGCCTTCGGCGCTGGTCATCGTCGTCGACGCGACCAATCTCGACAATCATCTCCGCTTCGCGCTGCAACTGATCGCGCTCGGCCTGCCGACGGTGGTGGCGCTCAACATGGTCGATATGGCGAAGCGCGACGGGCTGGTGATCGACGCGGCCGAGCTGGCGCGCGAGCTCGGCGTGCCGGTGGTCGAGACGGTGGCGGTGCGCAAGCGCGGCATCGAGGAGCTGAAGACGGCGCTGGGCGGCGCGGTGGGCGAGGGCGCGCACCGCATCGCCTCGGGCGAGGGCGTCGTCCACGAGGATATCGTTCATCTCCAGCGCCGCGCCCGCGCCATCGCGCTCGGCGCGACCCGCGAGGAGCATGGCGCGCGCCGCTGGAGCCACCGCATCGACGCGGTGGCGCTGCATCCGCTGTTCGGGCCGCTGCTGCTCGCCGTCATCCTGTTCGTGATGTTCCAGGCGGTGTTCGCCTGGGCGCAGGCCCCGATGGACGCGATCGACGCGGGCTTCACCTGGGCGGAAGGCGCGGTGCAGGCGATCCTGCCCCCCGGCTTCGTGCGCGCGCTGCTGGTCGAAGGCGTGCTCAAGGGCACCGGCGCGGTGGTGGTGTTCCTGCCGCAGATCCTGATCCTGTTCCTGTTCATCCTGTTCCTGGAGGCGACCGGCTATATGGTCCGCGCCGCCTTCATGATGGATCGGCTGATGGCGCGGGTGGGCCTCTCCGGCCGCGCCTTCATTCCTCTGCTCTCCAGCTTCGCCTGCGCGGTGCCCGGCATCATGGCGACGCGCACCATCGACGATCCCAAGGATCGGCTGACCACCATCCTGATCGCGCCGCTCACCACCTGCTCGGCCCGGCTTCCGGTCTATACGCTCATCATCGGCGCGTTCATTCCGGCGCGCGCCGTGGCGCCCGGCGTGGGCGTGCAGGGGCTGGTGCTGTTCGGGCTCTACGCCGCCGGCACGATCGGCGCGCTGCTCGCCGCCTTCGTGCTCCGCCGCACGGTGGTGAAGGGGGTGAGCCACGGCTTCCTGATGGAGATGCCCAAATATCAGCTCCCCTCGGTGCGGGACATCGCGCTGGGTCTGTGGACGCGCTGTCTCATCTTCCTCAAGCGCGCGGGCACGATCATCCTCGTCTCGAACATCGTGCTGTGGGTGCTCGCCTCCTACCCGGTCGCGCCGGCGGGGGTGAAGCAGAGCGAATATTCGATCGCCGGCCGCATCGCCTCGGTGATCGAGGTGGCGGTGAAGCCGATCGGCTTCAACCACGAGATCGCCCTCGCTCTGCCCCCGGCGATGGCGGCGCGCGAGGTGGCGGTCTCCTCGCTCGCCACCGTCTATGCGATCGACGCGGGCGACAACGAGAATCTCACCGATCGGCAATTGGGCGCGAAGCTGCACAAGGGCTGGCCGCTCCCCACCGCGCTGGCCTTCCTGATGTGGTTCGTGTTCGCCCCGCAATGCCTCTCCACCATCGCCGTCACCCGGCGCGAGACGAACGGCTGGGCGTGGCCGGCCTTCATGGTCGGCTATCTCTTCGTGCTGGCCTACCTTGCCGCGGGCGCGACTTTCTGGTTAGCCACCGCGCTCGGACTTTAAGCGGAGAGCGGGCATGGCCGGCAGCGTCAACAAGGTGATTCTCGTCGGCAATCTGGGCCGCGATCCCGAATCGCGCAGTTTCCAGAACGGCGGCAAGGTGGTGGAGCTGCGCATCGCCACCTCCGAGACCTGGAAGGATCGCCAGAGCGGCGAGCGGCGGGAAAAGACCGAGTGGCACACGGTCAAGATCTTCAACGAAGGCCTCGCCAACACGGCCGAGCGCTATCTGCGCAAGGGCAGCAAGGTGTATCTCGAAGGCGCGCTCCAGACGCGGAAGTGGCAGGACCAGTCCGGCGCGGACCGCTACTCGACCGAGGTGGTGCTTCAGGGCTTCAACGGCGCGATGGTGATGCTGGACGGCGCGCCGGGCGGCGGCGGAGGCGGCGGCCGCTCGGGCGGCGACGAATGGGGCGGCGGCAATGATTTCGGCGGCGGCGCGTCCTCCGGCTACGGCGGCGGCCAGCGCTCCGGCGGCGGGACGGGCGGCGCCGCGCCGCGCCCCGGCAACGCCTTCGACACCGATCTCGACGACGACGTGCCGTTCTAGCTGTTGGTCCCGGCGATTGATGGTGCATCCTCCATGCAGGACTGGAAGGATGCCCACTCGTCGGTGCGTGGTATCGAAGAGGAAGCCATCATCGTCGCCTTCCGCCAAGCACACCCTGTTGCCTCTGGATGACTGCCTCTACGCGCTACAGGACACGATTCCACACCCCGGCCTTCGCCGGGGCAGACTCTGGCGCGCTCATCCCTGCATCATCCAGTTCACCAACATGGCGCACCACAAATACGCCTTCCACCCCATCTTCGACCGGGTCTGCGACGAGCACGACATTGAGCCCCGGTTGACCGAGATCCAGCATCCCCGGACCAACGGCCAGAGCCTTCCCCGGCGAAGGCCGGGATCGAACGGATGAACCGGACGATCAAGGAATCGACCCGTCAATCGCTGCCATTACGATAGCCATGCCCAACTGACCGCGCACCTCCACGACTTCATCGCCGCATACATTTACGGCCGACGGCTGAAGACCCTGCGCGGCCTCACACCCTACGAATACATCTGCAAATGCTGGACAACCGAACCCGAACGCTTCAGCCTAAACCCGCATCATCAAATCCCGGGACCAAACAGCTAGCCCAGCTTGCCGAAGGTCGCTTCGAAGGCGGCGGTGTCGCCGGCGGCCAGCAGCCGGGCCTGCTCCACCCAGCGATCGCGGGCGATGCGGCCCTTGAAGGCGCCCATTTGCGCGTCGATCCGCGCCACGTCCGCGTCGCTCCAGGCGGCGATCTGGTCGAA
>DASSTK010000436.1:0-4867 GCA_035707945.1 Sphingomonas sp. | reverse complement strand
ATCAGCGGCGAGATCACCAGTGCCGTGCCCGCCCGCGCCAGCGCCGGCACCTGGTAGCAGAGCGATTTGCCCGCCCCGGTCGGCATCACCGCCAGCGTATGCTTCCCCGCCATGACGCGATCGACCACCGCTTCCTGCACGCCGCGGAAGGAGGAGAAGCCGAAGGTCCGGTGAAGAATATCGAGGGGGGAGGGCATCCGCCCCCGGTTAGAACGGTTCGCGCTCCGAAGGAACCGCCTAGCGGCCGGAGATGCTCATCACCGGCCGCGCGTCGATCGCGCTGGCATCGAGAAGCAGCGCCACGCGCTTGTTGGCGAAATCGATCGAGACGCGCCGGAAGCCGCGCAGCAGGTCCATGCCGAGCAGCATCGCCGGTTTGTTGCGGAGCTGAAAGCGATCGAAGGCGTCGGCGTCGCAGAAGGCGGCGACGATGTGGCGCACCTTGATCGAGCCGATGCGGATATCGCCGGCGGTTCCGTATATGGCGGGCACCTCGCGGCCGGTCACGTCGTGGATCTTCACCGGATAGGTCTGCCAGTCCCGGTGGTGCAGCAGCCTGGAGCGGAGACTGGTGTTGCCGATCGTCACCGCGCTGCCGGTGTCGACGATCGCATAGATATGCTGGCCGTCGGCATCGGCATTGACCAGCACCAACTGGCCGAAGCGGCGCTTCGCGGTGACGACGATCTCGTTGGGCGCGATACGCGGGTGGTTCTCCACCGCCCGCTCGATCGTCATCCGGTTCTTGTCGAAATCGAGCACCACGCGCTTGTCGGCGAGCACGTCGATGCCGAGGATGCCGAGCGCGCCGAGATCGTTCTCGCGCAGCACGGGCGCCATGATCGTGGAAGGGGGCAGTCCGCCGATGCTGAGCCTGTCGATCCGCACGCTCGGCACGGTGCTCGTTCCGCCGACGCTGTGGATCTGAACGGGTCCGTTGGAGGGAAGGCCGAGCAGGCGGGCGAGGCTGCCCGAGATCACGGTGCGGCTCGCGCCGCTGTCGACGATGAAGGGGAAAGGCCCCGCGCCGTTGATCATCACCTCGACCGACATGCGCGTCTCGACCGGGATCAGCTTCACCGCCGTGCTGCCGGCGGGCAGATCGGAAATGTCCGGCGGGGGCGGCGAGACCAGCGGAATGGCCTCGTCCGCCGCCGGAGCGGCAGGCGATGGGGCGGGTTGAGACGCGGCGGACAGCAGCAACGCGGACAACGCGAACGCGGACAAGACCATCGGCGTCACCTCCCCCGGGGAAGGACGATGCTAGCGGGATCGGTGCGAACGGCAAGAGCGGCGCGCGATCATTCGGCCGCGATCGTAGCATCCTCCTGCTCGCGTTCGCGCTCGGTCGCCTGGCGCGCCCACATCTCGGCGTAGAGGCCGCCGAGCGCGAGCAGCTCGGCATGGGCGCCGCGCTCGGCGATGCGCCCGGCGTCCAGCACCACGATCTCGTCGGCGTCGACGACGGTGGAGAGGCGGTGGGCGATGACGATGGTGGTGCGCCCGCGCTCCAGACGGCGCAGCGTCGCCTGGATTTCCGCCTCGGTGCGGCTGTCCAATGCGCTGGTCGCCTCGTCGAGGATCAGGATCGGCGGGTTCTTGAGCAAGGTGCGCGCGATCGCCACGCGCTGCTTCTCGCCTCCCGAAAGCTTGAGGCCGCGCTCACCCACCCGCGTCTCGTATCCGTCCGGCTGGCGATCGATGAAATCAGCGATCGCCGCGCCTTTCGCCGCCGCGACGATCTCTTCAGCCTGCGCGCCCTCCCGGCCATAGGCGATGTTGTAACCGATGGTGTCGTTGAACAGCACCGTGTCCTGCGGAACGATGCCGATCCGGGCGCGCAGGCTCGCCTGCGTGACATGGGCGATATCCTGCCCGTCGATGGTGATGCGGCCGCCGGTCAGGTCGTAGAAGCGATAGAGCAGGCGCGCGAGCGTCGACTTGCCCGCGCCGGAGGGGCCGACCACCGCCAGCGTGCCGCCCGGCGGCACGTCGAGATCGATGCCCTTCAGGATCATGCGCTCGGGATCATAGGCGAAGCGGACATTCTCGAAGCGGATATGGCCGCCGCGCACCGCCAGCGGTTCCGCATCGGCTGCGTCCACCACCTCGGCTGCGGTGTCGACCAGCGCGAACATCGCCGCCATGTCGATCAGCCCCTGGCGGATGGTGCGATAGACCATACCGAGCAGATCGAGCGGCCGGAAAAGCTGGGAAAGCAGCGTGCTCACGAACACCACGTCGCCCGCCGAGAAGCGCCCCCGGCTCCAGCCCCAGGCGATATAGGCCATGCCGCCGCCCAGCATCAGGTTGGTGATGAGCGACTGGCCGATATTGAGCCAGGCGAGCGAAGTCTCGTTCTTCACCGCCGCGTCGGCATAGGCCGAGACGGCGCGATCGTAGCGGCGCCCCTCGCGCTCCTCGGCGTTGAAATATTTGACCGTCTCGAAATTGAGCAGCGAATCCACCGCATGCGCCACCGCGCCGGTGTCGAGATCGTTCATCTTCGCCCGCAGCGCATTGCGCCAATCGGTCACGATGCGGGTGAAGCTGATGTAGGCCGCCACCATCACCAGCGTGGCGACGACCAGCCAGAGGCCGAAATTGCTCCAGAAGATGCCGAGCACCAGCGCCAGCTCCAGCACCGTCGGCGCGATGTTGAACAGCATGAAATAGAGCATCGTGTCGATGCTCTTGGTGCCGCGCTCGACCACCTTGGTGACGGCTCCGGTCCGCCGTTCGAGATGGAAACGCAGCGACAGCCCGTGCAGGTGGCGGAACACGGAGGCCGCCAGCCGCCGTGTCGCATCCTGCCCCACCCGTTCGAACACCGCGTTGCGCAGATTGTCGAACAGGACGGTGGAGAAGCGCGCGCCGGCATAGCCCATCACCAGCGCCATCACCAGCGTGGCTCCGGTGCGGTCGCCCGCCGCCATGCGGTCCACCGCCCATTTGAGCGTGTAGGCCGCGCCATAGACCTGGACCAGCTTGGAGGCGACGACCAGCAGCAGCGCGAACAGGATGCGCGCCTTCAGACGCGGCTCGCCCTTGGGCCAGAGATAGGGAAGGAAACGGCGCAGCGCGGCGAAGCCCGGCTCGGGCGTCGCGCCCTGCCCGGCGGAAAGGTCGGGCGGCATGGGCGTCAAGATAGGCGCGGGGGGCCGTTCCGCCAATGCGGCGGACGCGGGGAGCCCAGGCCGCAACAAACCGTTGAGGCAGTTCGGTTTCGAACGGGAGAGGAACGATGGACAGCTTCCAGCCGCAGATCCACGAGGACGGGTTGCCCGGCAGCGAGGCGAGCCTGGAGCCCAAGCCTGACTGGCGGCCGCGCTACCCGGGATCGGGCCGCCTGAAGGACAAGGCGGCGATCATCAGCGGCGCGGACAGCGGGATCGGCCGCGCCGTCGCCGCCCTGTTCGCGCGCGAGGGCGCGGACGTCGCCATCGTCTATCTGGAGGAGGATCGGGATGCCGAGGAGACGAAGCGCATCATCGAGGGCGAGGGGCGCCGCGCGCTGACCATCCGCGGCGATCTCGGCGAAAAGGCCTTCGCCGAGCAGGCGGTGGCGAAGACGATCGAGGCGTTCGGCAAGCTCGACATCCTCGTCAACAACGCCGGCGAGCAGCATTCGGACAAGGACATTCGCGACATCACCGAGGCGCAGCTCCGCCGCACCTTCCAGACCAACATCTTCGCGATGTTCTTCCTGACCCAGGCGGCGCGCCCGCACCTCAAACAAGGCGCGGCGATCGTCAACACCACCAGCGTCACCGCCTATCAGGGCGAGCCTAGCCTGCTCGATTATTCGGCCACCAAGGGCGCGATCCTCTCCTTCACCCGCGCGCTCTCCGAGCAGCTCGTCAAGGAGGGCATCCGCGTCAACGCGGTCGCGCCGGGGCCGATCTGGACGCCGCTCAATCCCTGCGGCGGCTCGCCGCCGGACAAGATGAAGGATTTCGGCAAATCCACCCCGATGGGCCGCCCCGGCCAGCCCAACGAGGTCGCCCCCGCCTATCTGTTCCTCGCCTGCGAGGATTCGAGCTACATGACCGGCCAGACCCTCCATCCCAACGGCGGCGACGTGGTGGGAGGATAGGGGGGCGCCATCCGGGCTTGACGTTCGCGCCCCGCTTCGCCATGTCCCGCCCCGGACGCGGGAGTTCCCGCGTCTTTTCGTCAACGATCCCGAGAAGGGTCATGCCCAGCAACGATCATAGTCGATCGACCGTGCCGCCGAGGCTGTCGCTGAGCTGATCCCGAGGCTCACCCGCGACAGGCTTGGCGGCCGGTCGTCCCAGAGGTGAGCTTATGAACACGGCAATCCGTTTCGTCGCCGATCAGATTCGGCGCGCGTCCGCCGCCCGCGATCCCAACGAGGTGTTCAACGAAGGCATGACCTTCGGGGAGCGCCTGGCAGATCGCGTCGCGGCCGTCGGCGGCTCGTGGAGTTTCATCATCGCCTTCAGCCTGTTCCTGCTCTTTTGGGCGGGGCTGAACACGGTGGTGCTCGCGCGGCACGCCTTCGATCCCTTTCCCTTCATCTTCCTGAACCTGATGCTGTCGATGCTGGCGGCGTTGCAGGCGCCGGTCATCATGATGAGCCAGAACCGCCAGGCCGCGAAGGACCGGCTGGAGGCGCGGCTCGATTACGAGACCAACCAGCGCGCCGAGGCCCAGATCGGCCGGCTGCTGGACGAGGTGGGCGAGCTGAAGGAGCAGCTTCTCCTGCTGGTGAGCGAGCGGGTGGGGTGAAGGAAAACCTTATGCTCCGTTCATGCTGAGCGTAGTCGAAGCACGTGATCCGGGCGACTTGCCTGTGACACGTCCTTCGACTTCGCTCAGGACGAACGGTCGTTTAGCCTGTGCG
>DASSTK010000435.1:0-7324 GCA_035707945.1 Sphingomonas sp. | reverse complement strand
GCTCGGGGCGAACGGATCGGTTATTGGCAATGGAGGCCATATCGGGCCGCCCCCGCCCGATTTCCACCCTCAGATTAGGCCGAAGCACCAGAGCAGCACCGCCTTCTGCGCGTGGAGGCGGTTTTCCGCCTCGTCCCAGATCGCGGATTGCGGGCCGTCGATCACCGCATCCACCACCTCCTCGCCGCGATGAGCGGGGAGGCAGTGGAGGAAGGTGGCCTCCGGCCGGGCGCGGGCCATCAGCTCGCTCGTCACCTGATAGGGCATCATCGCCGCGAGCTTCGCCTCGGCGTGCGCCTGACCCATCGATATCCAGGTGTCGGTGACGACCACGTCCGCGCCTTCCACCGCTCTGACCGCGTTGCGTTCGATGCGGACCTTGCCGCCCCGGTTCGCGGCCGCGCCGATCACCTCCGGGTCGGGATCATAACCTTCCGGGCAGGCGGCGACGACCTCGAAGCCCATCAGGCTGCCCGCCTCCACGATCGAGTGGAGGACGTTATTGCCGTCCCCCAGCCACGCCCATCTGCTTTCGGCCAGCCGGCCCCGCCGCTCGATCACCGTCTGCATGTCGGCCATGACCTGGCAGGGGTGGCTGGCGTCGGTGAGGCCGTTGATGACGGGCACACTCGCATGCGCCGCCATCTCGACGATCTTGGCGTGATCGTCGGTGCGGATCATGATCGCGTCGACCATGCGGCTCAATACGCGCGCGGTGTCCGCCACCGTCTCGCCGCGACCGAGCTGCATCGAACCCGCTTCCATCACGATCGTGGCGCCGCCCAACTGCCGCATCGCCATGTCGAAGGAGACGCGGGTGCGGGTGGAGTTCTTCTCGAAGATCATCGCCAGCGTGCGGCCCGCGAGCGGCGCGTCCGCGTCGGTCCGCCCCTTGGGCCAGCCCGCGCGCGCCTTCTTGCGCTGGATCGCCTCCTTCAGCATGGCCGCGACGGCGGCGGAACCCGCATCGGCGAGATCGAGGAAATGGCGGATGGTCATTGTTTTCCCCTGAACAGCACCCGTTCGTGCTGAGGAGCCACTGAGCCTGTCGAAGTGGCGTCTCGAAGCACCAGCCCTTCGAGACGAGGCTTCGACAAGCTCAGCCTCTCCTCAGGGCGAACGGGTGTGGGACATGTCAATCATCACTCGGCGGCACATAATTTCGAGCGGCTTCGGACATTTTGCTCACGAACTCGTCGATATGTTGCTGCTCGATCACCAGCGGCGGCAGCACGCGGACCACATTGTCGCCGGCCGCGACCAGCAGCAGATTATGGTTGTCGCGGGCGTGCGCGACGAAGCGGCGACTGTCCGACTTCAGCTTCACGCCGAGCATCAGCCCCATGCCCCGGACATGATCGAAAAGCTGATCGTGGTTCGGGATCATCTGCTCGAGCGCGCCCCGCAGCCGCTCGCCCATTGCACGGACATGCTCGAGGAAGCCGGGCGCCAGCACCTCGTCCAGCACCGCGTTGCCCGCCGCCATCGCCAACGGATTGCCGCCGTAAGTGGAGCCGTGGGTGCCGAACACCATGCCCTTGGCCGCCTCCTCGGTGGCGAGGCAGGCGCCCATCGGGAAACCGCCGCCGATGCCCTTGGCGGTCGCCATGATATCCGGCGTGATGCCGTATTGCTCATGCGCGTAGAGCGTGCCGGTGCGTCCGACGCCGCACTGCACCTCGTCCAGCACCAGCAGCAGACCATTCTCGTCGGCGAGCTTGCGCAGGCCCTGCATGAACTCCTGCGAGGCGGGGCGGATGCCGCCCTCGCCCTGCACCGGCTCGACCAGGAAACCGGCGGTGTCCGGCCCGATCAACGCCTTCACCGCCTCCAGATCATCGAACGGCGCATAGGCGAAGCCCGGCAGCAGCGGCTCGAAGCCGCCGCGCATCTTTTCCTGGTTGGTCGCCGAGATGGTGCCGAGCGTGCGGCCGTGGAAAGCGTTGTTGAAGGTGATGAGCGTATGCCGCTCGGGGTTGCCATTGGCGTAGTGATAACGCCGCGCCGTCTTGATCGCGCACTCCACCGCTTCCGCGCCCGAATTGGTGAAGAACACCGTGTCCGCGAAGGTGGCGTCCACCAGCCGCCGGGCCAGCGCCTCGCCCTGCGGGCTGCCGTACATGTTCGAGACGTGCATCAGCGTCTCGGCCTGTTTCTGGATCGCGTGGATCAGATGCTCGTTGCTGTGGCCGAGCAGGTTGACGGCGATGCCGCTCGCGAAATCGAGATAACGCTGGCCGTCCTCGCCGATCAGATAACAGCCCTCGCCTCGCACCGGGCGCACCCCGCACCGCGGATAGACGGGCATGAGCGGCGTGATGGCCATGAGAACTGCTCCTTGGTGACGGATGAAAGGAAGAACGGCTCCGCGAACGCAAAAAGGCGGCTCTTGCCGGCCGCCTGTCGAAGGCGCGTCTAAACCCGGCGGGCGGACCGGGTCAACACCGCCTCAGCTCTTGATCTTCCAGCCGCGCTTGAGCAGCACGTAGCAGATCAGGCCCATGCCGGCGTTGATCGCCAGCAGCAGCAGCGCGCCGAAGATCACCGGCGAATCGGCGAGGCCGAGAAAGCCCGCGCGGAAGCCGGAGATGGTGTAGAAGATCGGGTTGGCGTGGCTCACCGCGCGGAAGCTCGGCGCGAGGCGATCGACCGAATAGAAGGTGCCCGAAAGCAGCGCCAGCGGCTGCACCACGAAATTGGTGACGGCGGCGGCGTGATCGAACTTCTCCGCCCAGATCGAGGTCAGCACGCCCAGGAAGGCGAGCAGCAGCGATCCCATCAGCCCGAACCACAGCACCATCCAGGGATGCGCCATGCCGACATGCACACCCGGCCAGGCGAGCATCGCCGCCCAGATCGCGAAGCCGACCAGAAAGGCGCGCGTCACCGCGGCGGCGACGATGCCGGTCAACAGCTCCAGCGTGGAGAGCGGCGGCATCAGATAATCGACGATGGTGCCCTGGATCTTGCCGACCAGCAGCGAGAAGCTGGAATTGGCGAAGGCATTGGTGAGCATGCCCATGATGATGAGGCCGGGCGCGACGAAATCGGCGAACTGCGCCGCCGCCCCGCCGACGTGCACGGTGCTCCTCGCGCCCAGCGCCACGGTGAAGATCAGCAGATAGAGAAGGGTGGTGACGGCGGGAGCCCAGATCGTCTGGAGCTGGACCTTGAAGAAACGCCTGACCTCCTTCACATAGAGGGTGCGCAATCCCCCCCAGTTGACCGAACGGATCACCGGCTCGCCGGGGGCGGAGATGATTTTGGCGGGAGACGCGCCGGAGGTCTGGTCGAGCATGAACGCCGACCTATGATCTCGGTCGCGCCCCCGCAAGTGAGACGACGGAGACAGACGACCGATGGCGTGGACCGACGAGCGGATCGACAAGCTCAAGAGCCTGTGGGGCCAGGGCATGACCGCCAGCCAGATCGCCGACGAGCTGGGCGGCGTCAGCCGCAACGCGGTGATCGGCAAGGCGCACCGGCTGGGGCTGGAGAGCCGCCCTTCGCCTGTGAAGGCGAACGAGGGCGGCGAGACGTCCGCGCCCGCCGCCGCGCAGCCCAAGGCCGCGCCCGCTCCCAAAGCCGAACCCAAGCCCGAGAAGCCGCAGCCCGCTCCGGTCGCGGCCGAGCCCAAGCCGGCTCCTGCCCCTGCCGCGCGTCCGGCGCCCGCCGCTCCGGCGCCGCAGACCGCCCAGCCGACAGCGGACCAGCCGCCGCCCCAGCCGGTCTATCGCTCGATCGGCCCGGGCGGCTTCCAGCGCCAGCAGCCGGGCGAGCAGCAGGCTCCGATTCCGCCCGCGCCGCCGCGCCGCCTGGTGCCGGCCAAGATCGCGCCCGAGTTCGCCGACAAGACCTCGCTGCTCGATCTCAACGATCGCATCTGCAAATGGCCGCTCGGCCACCCCGGCGAGCCCGATTTCCATTTCTGCGGCGATCCGGTGAATCCCGGCTTCCCTTATTGCGTCGCGCATTGCGGGCTCGCTTACCAGGCCCAGATGCCCCGCCGCGACCGCCGCCCGCCGCCTCCGCTCCCCTATGGCGGGCCGCGGGTGCGGTAATTTCCGGGCGAAACCTCCTCTCCCGGCCGGGAATGGAGGCTCCCTTCAGGGGCAGGCGACTCGCCCGAGCGCGACGGAGCGGTCCACCGCCTGCCGTAACGGCTCCGCGAACTGATCGGCCAGTAGCGCGCCGTTGCCGCCGCCGCTGGTGACGCCGCAGGAAACAGTCTCGTCCCCCCGGCCGATCCGCCATGCGAGCCGGACCCGGCCTGCTGCCGCGCTCACTTCTCCGGTCACGCGGTAGGCGGAGGCGGAGGCCCCGCCGATCCGGCGATCGAGGCGGCCGTTCAGCCGCGCCGCCCAGCCTTCGTCGCCCGAAGGCGCGGACGTCAACGCCACCCGCGCCCCGTCGCTCGCGGCCTGCATGCCCTTCTCATCCGAAGCAGCGGCCAGGATATCGCTATCCGCCGATTGTGCACTCGCCGCCGCCTTCACCGCGCGCATGCCGAAAGGATCGGCCCGCGCCGCCGCGGTCAGCATCGTCACCATCAGCAGCAGCGCCAGACCGGCGCGCGGACGGCCCGGCATCTCCACCCGGCACAGCGTCACCAGCATCGTCGCCCCCGCACCCGAAAGCACCGCCAGTTCGATGACGGAAAGCGGCGCGGGATCGAGGACCAGCCGCGCCCATGCCGCCGCCGCCACGCCGCTCGCCCCGAGCGCGGCCGCGATGCCGCCGAGCCCGAAGCGCGGCCCCTCGCGCGCATCCCATCGCACCCAGCCGATCGTCATCGCCCGCCCCTCCTTCGCAGCGCGATGATCGCCGCCGCTTCCTTGCGGGAGGGTTTCCGGACGAGCGGAAGATGCATCCGATTCGGATGCTTTGCGCCGCGCCGCGCCGCCGCCTATAGCTTCGCGCGATGGCCAATGATCTCTTCGCTTCCGGCTCCTCCCCCGCTTCCACCGACAACTATGACGCCTCCGCGATCGAGGTGCTGGAGGGGCTGGAGCCGGTCCGCCGCCGCCCGGGCATGTATATCGGCGGCACCGACGAGCGCGCGCTCCACCACCTCGCCGCCGAGGTGCTGGACAATGCGATGGACGAGGCGGTGGCGGGCCATGCCGCCCGCATCGAGGTGACGCTCGGCCCCGGCAACCGCCTGACCGTCACCGACAACGGCCGCGGCATCCCGGTGGACGAGCATCCCCGCTATCCCGGCAAATCGGCGCTGGAGGTGATCCTCACCACGCTGCATTCAGGCGGCAAGTTTTCGGACAAGGCCTATCAGACCTCGGGCGGCCTGCACGGCGTCGGCGTCTCGGTCGTGAACGCGCTTTCCACCGAGACGGTGATCGAGGTGGCCCGCAATCGGGAGCTTTATCGCCAGCGCTTCGGCAAGGGCCATGCGCTCACTCCGCTGGTCAAGCTCGGCCCCACGCCCAACCGGCGCGGCACCAGCGTCTCCTTCACCCCCGATCCCGAGATTTTCGGGGAGATGAAGTTCAAGCCGCAGCGGCTCTATCGCCTCGCCCGCTCCAAGGCCTATCTGTTCGCGGGCGTCGAGATACGCTGGAAATGCGATCCCGCGCTGATCAATGACGATACGCCCGCCGAAGCCGTGTTCCAGTTCCCCGGCGGCCTCGCCGATCATCTGCGCGAGCAGATCAATGGCCGCGAATGCGCCACTGCAGACTTCTTCTCCGGCAAGCATGATTTTCCCGACGGGCAGGGCTCGGCCGAATGGGCGGTTGCCTGGCCGCTCTATTCGGACGGCAGCTACAGCTATTATTGCAACACCATCCCGACACCGGACGGCGGCACCCACGAGCAGGGCCTGCGCGCCGCGCTGGTCAAGGGCATCCGCGCCTTCGCCGATCTGATCGGCCAGAAGAAGGGCAAGGATATCGCGCCCGAGGATGTGATGACCGGCTCGGAGTTGATGCTCTCCATCTTCATCCGCGATCCGCAATTCCAGAGCCAGACCAAGGACCGCCTGACCTCGCCCGACGCCGCCCGGCTGGTGGAAGGCGCGGTGCGCGATCATTTCGATCACTTCCTCGCCGACAATATGGATCGCGGCCGGGCGCTGCTCGGCTATGTGCTCGATCGCATGGACGAGCGGCTGCGCCGCAAGGCCGAGCGGGACGTCAAGCGCAAGACCGCCACCTCCGCGCGCAAGCTCCGCCTGCCGGGCAAACTCACCGATTGCGCCAGCGATTCGCCCGAAGGCACGGAGCTTTTCATCGTCGAGGGCGATTCGGCGGGCGGTTCCGCCAAGCAGGCGCGCGACCGCAAGACGCAGGCGGTGCTGCCGATCCGGGGCAAGATCCTGAACGTGGCTTCGGCCAACACCGCCAAGATCCTCGCCAATCAGGAGATTGCCGATCTGATCCAGGCGCTCGGCTGCGGCACGCGCGAGAAATGTGACGCCTCGGCGCTGCGTTACGAACGCATCGTCATCATGACCGACGCGGACGTGGACGGCGCGCACATCGCCACGCTGCTGATGACCTTCTTCTTCCAGGAAATGCCGGACGTGGTGCGGCGCGGGCACCTCTATCTCGCCCAGCCGCCGCTCTACCGGCTGACGGCGGGCGCGAAATCGCTCTATGCGCGCGACGACGAGGATCGGGCGCGGATCGAGGCGGGTCCGTTCAAGGGCAAGAAAGTGGAGGTCGCGCGCTTCAAGGGGCTGGGCGAGATGAACCCCCAGCAGCTCCGCGAAACCACGATGGATCCCAGAACCCGCACCATGCTCCGCGTCACCTTGCCGCAGGAATATGAGGAGCGATCGGCGGTACGCGATCTGGTCGATCGCCTGATGGGCAAGGACGCCGCCCACCGCTTCGCCTTCATCCAGGAAAACGCCGCCCGGCTGGACGAGGAGGAGATCGACGCGTGAGGCTGACCAATCGACAGACAGGTCATCCATGCATGAGCGTCTTTTTCACGCGACTCTGAGCATCTCCCCCTCTCGTTCGTCTTGAGCGAAGTCGAAGGACGTTCGCCGGGCGACTCGCTTGCGGCCCGTGCTTCGATGTCGCTTCGTATGAATAGAGAAATAATATTTCTCCCAAGGATGCTTGACCTGGCCTGATATTCCCCTAAACGCGGCGGCGGGCCACGCCGTCCCAACGCGGCGCGTGCTCTCTGCAAGGAGAGTCTATATGACTGATACGTTGCTCGCGGACGCCGCAGGTGCGTCCGCCGATCGTCCCACCGCCCCCAAGCCCGCTCGCCCCTTCTTCTCCTCCGGCCCCTGCGCCAAGCCGCCGGGCTGGGAGGCGTCCGCGCTGCCGCATGCCTCGCTCGGTCGCTCGCA
>DASSTK010000434.1:0-4085 GCA_035707945.1 Sphingomonas sp. | reverse complement strand
ATCTGCGCATGGGCCTCTACCGCCGCATCAACGAGATCGAGGACAAGGCCGGCATCGAGGCCTTCGCGGCCGAGCTGATCGACCGCTTCGGCAAGTTGCCCGAGCCCACGAAGAACCTCATCGACGTGATCGGCGTCAAGCTCGATTGCCGCGCCGCGCGCATCGCCAAGCTGGATGTCGGCCCCAAGGGCGCGCTGGTGACGTTCGCCGAAGGCGGCTTCCCCGATATCCCCGGCCTCCTCGCCTATGTCGAGCGGCTGAAGGGCACAGCCAGGCTCCGCCCCGACGAGAAGCTCGTCATCACCCGCGCCTGGAATGACCCCAGGGCGCGCCTCCACGGCGCATCCCAACTGGCCAAGGGCCTCGCCAAAGCCGCCGCCTGAAATCCGCCCAAGTTTACCCGAGGACCGCCCGCAAGCACGGGGTGAAAACGCCGTCCCCGTGCTCCTGCGAAGGCAGGAGCTCAGGAATGCGGAGGTCTTCCCTTCCCTTGGCTCCTGCTTTCGCAGGAGCACTGAGCCTTCAATCAATCTCAGGGCTCAAGCCTCCCTCGCCGTGGATGGCCCCGGCGTTCCCTCCAGCCACAGCAGCTCGCGGCCGCGAGGCAGGGCTTCGGGCATTTCGGCGGCGATGAAGGCTGTCATCTTCTCGCGCACGG
This sequence comes from Sphingomonas sp., assembly GCA_035707945.1. Taxonomy (GTDB): domain Bacteria; phylum Pseudomonadota; class Alphaproteobacteria; order Sphingomonadales; family Sphingomonadaceae; genus Solisphingomonas. The sequence continues at coordinate 3,427 of DASSTK010000434.1, read as the reverse complement.
CGCAGCGCAGATCGAAGTTCTTGCCCGAATTGACCGAGCTCACCAGGCAGCGCAGCTCCAGCCAGCCGGGCTGGCTGTCCGTCACCTGAAGCCCGCACACCCGCCCGTCCCAGTTGGGATCGGGCGAAACGATCTCGGTCAGCTTCGCGCGCAGCCGCGCCACGTCGGCGGTCCGATCGACGTGCAGGAAGGCGGTGCCGAGAATCTCGCTGGTGGTGCGCGTCCAGTTCTGGAAACTGTCGTCCAGGAACTTGGAGACGGGCACGACAAGCCGCCGTTGATCCCAGATCGCCACCACCACATAGGTCAGCCGTATCTCCTCGATGCGTCCCCACTCGCCGTCCATGATCACCACGTCGTCCAGCCGGATCGGCTCGGTGAAGACCATCTGGATACCCGCTACGACATTCTTGAGCGCGGGCTGCGCCGCCGCGCCGGCGGCGAGGCCGACGAGGCCCGCCGAGGCGATCAGAGTCACCCCGATCGCGCGCACCGCCGGGATCGAGAGCAGCATCAGGCAGATGGTGACGAGCAGGATCAGGAACAGCCCGATCCGGTAGAGGATGCCGGCCCGCGTCCGCCTGCGTCGCGCGCGCAGATTATCCGCCACGCTGATGTCGGCGCGCGCGATCACGATGTCGCTGACCGCGCCGAGCAGCGCGGCGGCGAGCCATCCGACCAGCGCGGGCAGCAGCAGCCCGGCCCCGAACTTCCAGTAACGCAGGCCGATCGGGCCCAGCCGCATCGCGGGCTCGGCGAAGGCGAGCGCGATCGCCGCGATCAGCCATCGACTCGGCTGGCGCAGCCGCTTGATCAATATATCGTCGGTGGCGGTGCTGGTCCGCTTCGCCGCCCGGCACAGGATGAAGTCCAGGATATAATGGACGATCAGCCCGGCTATGATCGCGATCGCCGCGACGATCGCATAATGGGCCCAGATGACGGGTTCGTCGTGGGCAAGGTTCGGCCAGCTCGCGGGAAGGCGCACTCGTTTCTCCTCAGGCGTTCGGGAAAGTACCCGAACGGCGCGCGCGCCGAACTGTTCCGATCGCGCGCGATCCGATTACCGGGGCGGCGGCGCCAGCCTGTTCTGCCGCGATGGGACCGATCGGGCGGACAGGCGCGATTTGAGCGACTTGCGCAACCGCGCTGCTCCTATGCGCGTCCGCGCGAGCCGGCGAGCTGTTCGGGCGATACCCGCGCCGATCCCGGCTCACGCGTGCCGCCCTGATCTTCTCTACCCTCGCGCTCCCGATTGTGGCAGCGTGCCCGGACGAAAAGGGGAGTCCGCCGCCATGAAAAGAGTCGCGCGTTCCGCCATCGTCCTGCTGCTCGCCGGGAGCGCATCCGCCCTCGCCGCTCCGCCGCCCCGCCTGCCCGCGAACATCGCGCGCGCCGCCGCCGATCCCGCCCGGCACGCGCAGGCCGCGGATGATGCGCGGCGGCACGGGCCGGAGATCCTCGCTTTCGCAGGCGTGAAGCCGGGGGACAAGGTGATCGATCTGATCCCCGGCTCCGCCTACTGGACGCGCCTGTTCGCCAAGGCGGTGGGGCCGAAGGGGCATGTCTATGGCATCTGGCCCGCGCCTTACGCCGCCGAAGCGAAGAAGGACGTGCAAGCCTACAAGGCGCTCGCCGGATCGAAGGACTATCTCAACGTCAGCATGGCGATCGAGCCCGCCGCCGTGCTCAACGCGCCGGAAAAGGTGGATATCGTTTTCACCTCCCAGAATTATCATGATTATCCCGACAGGTTCATGGGCCACATCGATCCGTCGGTGCTGAACAAGGCCGTATTCGCGGCGCTGAAGCCCGGCGGAACCTACATCGTGATCGATCATGCCGCGCCCGCGGGATCGGGGATGAGCGACACCGATACGCTTCACCGGATCGATCCGGCGATCGTGAAGAAGCAGGTGACTGCGGCCGGATTCCGGTTCGTCGGCGCGAGCGACCTGCTCCGCAACCCGGCGGACGATCACAGCAAGAAGGTGTTCGACAAATCGATCCGCGGGCACACGGATCAGTTCATCTTCAAGTTCCGCAAGCCCGGCTGATCTACGCCGGATAATTTCCGTCGAAAGCCACGATCCGGGCCGCAAGCCCATGCCCTTCGTCCAGGCAATGCCAATTGATGCTGATCCCGTCCGGGTGAGAACGCGGGCGGTAGAAGCTCTTGATGCCGCACTGCTTGCAGAAGATGTGGCGCGCGCGGCCGGTGCCGAAACGATAGGTGCTCGTCTCGCCCTTTCCCTCGACCAGCCGGAAGCGGCTTTCGGACACGATCAGGTGGAGATAGCCGCTCATCCGGCAGATCGAGCAATCGCAGGACAAGAGCTCCACCTCCGGTCCTTCGACCGAGGCCTCGAACCGCACCAGCCCGCAATGGCATCCGCCCGCTACGATCACCCTGTCCTCCTCATCAGAAATCGGCGGTGTTGATAGAAGTCTCTCCTGGCAAAGCGAAGCTGTCATCCTCACCCCGAAATCCGCCAGGAACTCCGCTCATCATGGAGTGTTGAACTGATTCGGAGGAACCTGTTATGCCTGGACCCAATCCACAATCGACGGTGGAGATTGCGGGGCATCCCATCCATCCGATGCTGATCCCCTTTCCGATCGCCTTCTTCGTCGGCACGCTTGTGGTCGATATTGTCTTCGCCATCACCGGCGATCCGATATGGGCCACCTTCGGACGCTGGCTGTTGCTGGCGGGGCTGGTTATGGCCGCCCTGGCCGCGCTGGCGGGGCTTACCGATTTCCTGAGCGATCCGCGCATCCGCGCGCTGAGCCCGGCCTGGCGGCACATGATCGGCAATGTGACCGCTGTGGTGATCGAGATCGTCAATGTCTGCCTGCGCTTCGCACAAGGCGCGGATTTCGTCCTTCCCGTGGGCCTCATTCTCTCGGCGATCGTCACGCTGATCCTGCTCTACACCGGCTGGGAGGGCTGGGAGATGGTCTATCGTCACCGGGTCGGAGTGAAACCCGAGGGATTTTAGTCGCAGCGCCGGCAGATCATTCCACCGTCACAGATTTCGCGAGATTCCTCGGCTGGTCCACGTCCGTCCCTTTCGCCACCGCGACATGATAGGCGAGAAGCTGCACGGGGATGGCATAGACCAGCGGCGCGATCAGCGGGTGGACCTTGGGCATGGTGATGGTGGCGATGCAATTCTCGCCCGCCTGCTCCACCCCGTCATAGTCCGAGATCAGCACCACCTGCCCGCCGCGCGCCTGCACCTCCTGCATGTTGGAGACGGTCTTCTCGAACACGGCGTCGTAAGGCGCGATGACGATCACGGGCATGGTCTCGTCGATCAGCGCGATGGGGCCGTGCTTGAGCTCGCCGGCGGCATAGCCTTCTGCGTGGATGTAGGAAATCTCCTTCAGCTTGAGCGCGCCCTCGAGCGCGAGGGGATAGCTG
>DASSTK010000433.1:0-5403 GCA_035707945.1 Sphingomonas sp. | reverse complement strand
TATCCCCACGCGCCACTCGATCGGGAAAGCGCCCGCGGCTTGACCCAGGCGCTGAAGGATCTGGCGGGGCCGGGAGGTATCCAGCTCGTCCTCGATCCGGTCGGCGGGGACTATGCCGAACCGGCGTTCCGCGCGCTCGCCTGGGAGGGGCGCTATCTGGTGGTCGGCTTTCCCGCCGGCATCCCGCGCCTGCCGCTCAACTATGTGCTGTTCAAGAGCTGCGACGTGCGCGGCGTGTTCTGGGGCGAGTTCGCCGAGCGCGAACCGGCGCGCAACCGGGCCAATGTCGATCAGCTCCTGCGCTGGTGGGAGGAGGGGCGCATCCGGCCGCGGATCGCGCGGCGCTGGCCGCTCGCGCGGGGCGGCGAAGCGATCGAATGGCTCGCCGGCCGCGGCGCGATCGGCAAGGCCGTCGTGGAGATGGACGCCCCCTCCCCCGCCTGAGAGGCTGGCCGCAAATCTTTTCCGTTCACCCTGAGGAGGGCTGAGCAAAGTCGAAGCCCATCTCGAAAGGCGCTCCTCCCTGTGCTTCGAGAGGCCGCTTCGACTACGCTCAGCGGCTCCTCAGCACGAACGGAACGGAGGAGGCTTTCCTACCAGTTTCGGCCGCCGCGCCTATTGCGCGATCATGCCGCCGTCGACGACGAACTCGGCGCCGGTGATGTAGCGCGCCTCCTCGGAGGCCAGGAACAGGATGCAGTTGGCGATGTCGACCGGCTCGCCCATCCGCCCCATCGGGATGGCGGCGGTGATGATGTCATATTGCTCGGGGTTGTCGGCGATCGCCACCTTCTGCATGTTGGTCCAGATCATGCCGGGATGGACGCTGTTTACGCGGATGTTCTCGCGCGCCGTCTCCATCGCGATCGCCTTGCTGAACAGCCGCACGCCCGCCTTGCTGGCGGCGTAGGCGGAAACGCCGGGGATGCCTACCATCCCCGCCACCGAGGAGAGATTGACGATCGCCCCGCCCCGCTCGCGCCGGCGCATCTCGGCCACCACGCGGCGGGTGCCGAGATACACGCTCGTCATGTTGACATCCATCTGCCGGGTGAACTCGGCCGGAGTCATCTGATCGAGGGGCCGCAGCACCGCGATGCCGGCGTTGTTGACGAGGATGTCGATCCGCCCTTCCGCCGCCACGATCGCGGAGACGATCTTTTCCCACTCCTCCTCGGATGTCACATCCTGCGTCATAGCCCTGGCGCGATCGCCGATCTCGGCCGCGCGCGCCTCGACGCCAGCTTCGTCGATATCGGTCAGATAGACGGTCGCCCCTTCCTCGGCGAGCCGCACGGCGGTGGCGGCGCCCAGCCCGCCTTCCGAACCCGCGCCCGTGACCAGTGCGATCTTGCCCGCGACCCTTCCCATCATTCTCTCCTCAAGCGGTTGCCTGGATGCGCTCCGCCGCCGCCCAGGCGAGCGCCATGGCGGGGGCGTTGGTGTTGCCGGAGACCAGCGAGGGCATCACCGAGCAATCGACCACCCGCACCCCCCGCACGCCGTTCACGCGAAGATCGGGATCGACGACGGCGGCATTGTCCGATCCCATCCGGCAGCTCGCCACGGCATGGGTGCCGCAGGTGGAAAGACGGCGGAACAGCTCGAACAGCTCCTCGTCCGTTTCGTGCCGGGCGCCGGGAAAGCTCTCCTCTTCCAGAAAGGGCGCGATGGCGGGCTGCGCCATATAGCGGCGCATGTAGCGCATCATCGCGATCGCGGCCGCCCGGTCTTCGGCCGTGCTCACCCAGTTGGGGCGGATTTCCGGCAGATCCTTCGGGTCTGGGGAGGTGATGCGGACCGTCCCCTCGCTCGTCAGCCGCAGAAGCTGGCCATAGCAGGTCGCGCCCGGCAGGCGTTCCACATCGGCGAGCGGCACCGGAAAATTATCGTCGTCGCTCCGTGCGAAGGTGAAGCCGCCGAGATAGAGTTGCAGATCCGGCCGATCGACCTCCGGCGTGGTGCGGACGAACGCGCCGACCTCGAACGGCCCGGTGGCGAGCGGTCCGCTTCTCGTGAGGTAATAGCGCGCGACATTCTTCGCGAGCCCCGCGCCGTAGAACTCATGGTTGATCCCGCGCGCGCCGCGCAGCCGGTAGGAGAGCGCGAAGCCGAGATGATCGCGCATCCGGCCGCCGACATCGGGGCTGTCGACGATCGGCTCCACGCCGGCCGCGCGCAGCACCGCGCCGGGGCCGATCCCCGAACGCTGGAGGATGGCGGGCGACATCAGCGCACCGGCCGTCAGGAGCACTTCGCCCGCCACATCGAAGCGGCGGCGCTCGCCCGCGACGATCGCCTCGACGGCGGCGGCGCGCCCCTCGCCGAACAGGATGCGATCGACCGCCGCGCCGGTCACGACCTTGAGGTTCTTCCGTCGCATCGCCGGTTTCAGGAACACCGTCGCGGCGCTCTGACGGCGGCCGCGCCTGATATTGTGGGCGTAATAGCCTACGCCCTCCTGATCCTCCCGGTTGAGATCATCCTCGTGGCGCGGCAGGCCCATCTGCTCGCCCGCCTCGATCAGCGCCTCGGCCAGCGGATAGCGGAAGCGGTTGATGCTCACCCGCACCGGCCCGCCCGCTCCGCGCACGCCGTCGTCGCCCAGCTCGTGATCCTCGATCGCGCGGAAGGCGCGCTTCATCGTGCCCCAGCCCCAGCCGGAGGCGCCGCGCTCCACCCACTCCTCATAATCCTGCGGCTGGCCGCGCACATAGATCATGCCGTTGATCGAGGAGGAGCCGCCGAGGCCGAGGCCGCGCACCCACATCTCGCTCGCCGGTTCGCCCTCCACGCGCGGCTGGGCGATCGGGAAGAACCAGGTGTGTTTCGGGTTCATCACCAGCCGCGCCATGCCCTTGGGCATGTGGATCAGCGGATTGCGATCCTCCCCTCCGGCCTCCAGCAGCAGCACGCGTGAGCGCCCGTCCGCCGAAAGCCGTTCGGCCAGCACGCAGCCCGCCGAGCCGGCGCCGACGATCACATAATCCCAGCGCTCGCTCATAAGCCCCTCCTCGCCTTGTGATCGGACGGGGCGGACGGCCGCGTCACCTGATCAAAGATGGAGGGGGGCTCAGGAATCGAGCCGCACGATCACCTTGCCGATATTGGCCCCGGTGAACAGGCGGGCGTAGGCCTCCAGCACATGCTCCAGCCCGATCGTCTCGTCGAACGGCAGGGCGAGCCGGCCTTCTTCCGCCCAGCCGCGCAGCATCGCGGTCAGTTCGGCCCCGCGATCGAAGAAATCCGGGCAGAAGAATCCTGTCACCTGCAATCGGTTCATCAGGATCTGATCGAAGCGGGTGACGGCGGGGCCGGGGCCTCCGTCATAGGTCGCCACCAGGCCGCAGACGGCGATCCGCCCGTGGAGCGCCATCGCCGGCAGCACGGCGTCGAGCAGCGGGCCGCCGACATTGTCGAAATAAACATCGATGCCGCCGAGGCTCGCGAGACGATCGGCGACGTCGGCCTCGCGCCGGTCGATCGCCGCATCCGCCCCCATCGTCTCGACGAGATAGCGGCATTTCGCCTCTCCGCCCGCGATCCCGATCGTGCGGCAGCCCAGCAGACGGGCGATCTGGAGCGCCAGCAGACCCGTCGCGCCCGCGGCCGCCGACACCAGCACCGTCTCCCCTTCCCGCGCGCGACCGACCTCGGCGACGCCGACATAGGCGGTCCAGCCGTTCATGCCGAGCGCGCCGAGATGCTGACGCACATCGGGCACGGCGGGATCGACCGCCATCAGGCCGCTCGTCTCCGGCGTCACGATCGAGCGATCCGCCCACTGCCCGAAGCCGCGCACCCAATCGCCTTCGCGAAAGCCCGGATGGCGGGAAGCCTCCACCTCGCCCAGCACCAATCCGGGCACCACGCAGCCGAGAGGCAACGGCGGCTGATATCCGTCCGTGCGCGGCGTCATCCACATCCGCGTGCCGGCATCCAGCGAGAGCCAGCGGTTGCGGACCATCACCTCGCCGTCCCCAGGTTCCGTGACGGGCGCTTCGCACAACTCGATCGCTTCGGCGAAGGCGGTCCCTTGCGGATGCCGCTGCAACCGCCATTCTCGATTTATCGGCATGGCCCGCCCCCTGAAATCGGCTGACGAAAATCCTCATGCCCACTTATCGCGGCAACACCCGGCCGGCGCAGCTACGAGAAGGAAGAGGCACTGTCCTTAAGTCGAGCTTTCTTCGCCTGATGTTCCGGCCGCAACTTGCCACAGGAACAACATCCCGGAGAAGCGCTCATGGCCGACAAGCACACTGCCCGCCTGGCCCAGATCAACCGCCTTTATGCATTGACCGGCGCGGGCGACTGGGCCGCGGCAGAGGAGCAACTCACCGAGGACTTCTTCGCGATCGAAGCCGACGGCCTGCCTTTCGGCGGCGTCTATTCGGGCAAGGGCGGACTCCGCGCGCTCTATGAGCGGGTGATGAGCATGATGGACGTGGCCGACCTCGAAATCCGCGAAACGCTGGCGGGCGAGGATTACGCGGTCACGCTGGTCGATCTCGTTTTCGCACGGCCGGAGGGCACGCGGGCGCGGATCGCCGAGATGTTCCGCTTCAGGGGAGATCTGATCTGCGAGATCAGGCCCTATTATTTCGATCCGGCCACCGTTCACGCGGCCGTCGAAGCGAAGCGGACCGGAAGCGCCTGAACCGCGCACGAGGTCGACGAAAGCAGCTTCGTGAATGTAAGGCGGCTTCACTAGAGTCGAACTCGATCATCTTGAATCGTCATGCTGAACTTGTTTCAGCATCCAACGCAGCACTTGGCGCGAGCCCTGATCTGATGACCAATGGCCGACGTAGCGAGCGTATAACGATGGACCCTGAAACAAGTTCAAGGTGACGGTCGTATAAAGTTGATCGACTTCGGCTCTAAAAACATAGCGTATAAACCTATTTCATACATTCGTGTCGAGCGAAGCCTGTCCCGATCTGTCAAGGGGCGAGACACAGCTTCGAGCGCAGCCGAGGAACCTCGAATACGCTCGGCTGATCCCCTCGACTACGCTCGGGACGAACGGGTCAGATTTAACGCACGCTGCCCTAGAAGTGCGCCTTCACGGTCACGCCATATTCGCGCGGTGGAGTATAGTTGACCAGGCCGATCGTGCCCGGAGCGTCATATACGCTGGCGATATAATGGTGGTTGAGGAGGTTCTTGCCCCACAATCCGATCGACCACCAGCTATTCGTCGGCGTGAAGTCGATATTGGCGTCGATATAATTGGTCGGCTGCACCAGCGCACGGGGGGTATCGTTGATGGCGTTCAGATATTTCTTGCTGGTGTAGTGATAGGACATTCCGAAGGAAAGATCGGCGGGCCCGAGCGGAAGATCATAGTTGAATCCGGCGGACACGCCCCACTTCGGCGCGTTCTGAAGCGGATATCCC
>DASSTK010000432.1:0-12305 GCA_035707945.1 Sphingomonas sp. | reverse complement strand
GTTGCTTCCGGTCGTGCCGACCTATCTCCTGCTGATGCTGCTGACGATCGGCATGTTCATGCCGTCGATCCAGGTCGGCTTCGTGCTGCAGGCGCGCGGCATCGAAAGCGCCGCCGTGCAGGGCACCATCGTCGCCACCACGTCGATCGTGGCGATCTTTTCGGCAGGGTTTTACGGCTTCTTCCGTCGCTGGCTGAGCGCGGAGGCTTTGCTCGCGATCGATGCGCTCAGCATGGGGCTGGGGGTGATCGTCATCGGCCTTTCCAGCTCCTCGCTCGGAATCGTCATCGGTTGCGCGATCGTCGGGATCGGGGCCGGCATGTCGGAACCCGCTACGGCCTCGCTGATCTTCGATCGCACGCCGCCGGCGGTGCATGCGCTCGCCATGGGGTTGATCGTAAGCGCGCTCAATCTGGGAATCTTCATCAATCCGCTGGCGATGGCGCCATTGCGCGATTCCTTCGGGGTCGTGACCGCTTTCGAGCTGTTCGGCGCTCTCATGCTCGTCGTCACGCTGCTGCTTCTGGTTAGCGGCAGAAAGCGCAAGGGGGGCGTACCAGCCGACCGACTGGCCACAAGCTGTCATTGAGGGAGAAGGGCATGTCCAAAAGGTTCGCGGGCAAGCGCGTGCTGTTGACCGGCGGCGCTTCCGGCATCGGCCGCGCCACCGCCGAGCTGTTTGCGGCCGAAGGCGCGGATATCGTGATCGGCGATATCGACGAGACGGGCGGGAGCGCGGTCGCCGATGGGTTGGGGGGGCGGTTCATTCGTTTCGACGCGATGTCTGTCGAGGCGCCCCAGGCTCTCGTTTCGCAGGCTGCAGAGGCGCTCGGCGGTCTCGACATTCTCCTCAACATCGCGGGGGTCATGACCTGGGGACGGTTCGAGGCGACACCCCTCTCCGCGTGGCAGCGGACGCTCGACATAAACCTTACCGCCGTTTTCCTGACGATCCAGGCTGCGATCCCTCACCTGAGGGCGAGCAAGGGTAACGTCGTCAATGTCGCCTCGGCGGGTGGATTGATGCCGGTTTACGGCACCGTTGCCTATGGCGTTTCGAAGGCGGCAATCGTGGCGTTGACGAAATCCGCCGCGCTTGAACTCGGCCGGGACCGGGTTCGTGTAAATGCCGTAGCGCCCGGAGGCGTCGCGACGCCGATGCACGCCAAAACGATGAGTGCGGCCGATTTCGATATGTCGATCCTCGAGGAAGCCGCCGCGCGGAACAGGCCCAAGCTGGCCGGGATGGAGGCATGCCAGCCCGAGGATATCGCAGGCGCCATCGCTTACCTCGCATCGGATGAGGCGCGCTTTGTCACCGGCTCTGTATCCGTCATCGACGGTGGCCAGCTCTGCGGCTGAATCCGCCTCCACGAAATAACCGGATCAGCAAGTACAACGGAGATGAGAATGGACCCTCAAAAGGATGACACCCGCAGGGCGAGATTGCGCGCGTTGTTCACGGATCTCATTACCGCCTACGGCGCGAAGGACTTCGATCGTTTCGAAACCTTCATGCGGGACGATACGGTGTTCGAATGGCCGTACCTGCCGCTCAAGGATTTTCCCGAGCGGATGGTCGGCGGCGCGGCATTCCGGGCTGCCTCGGAGGCCGGAATGAAAGATTCCGATCCTTACGGCCATGTCGTCGATCGCTTCTATGATCAACTCGATCCTGACATGCTGATCGTCGAGTATCACTCCGATACGATGCATCATACGAGCGGGCGGCGATACGGCAATAAATATCTTGGAATACTTCGTTTTGAAGGCGATCGGGTGATTTTCTGGAAGGAATATCTGAACCCACTTCCAATCCTGGAAATCTATGGCGCCGATTTCCGCAATAGCGCGATTAGTGGCGATGTCTGAAGATTTTGTACAATCCCGACGTGCATGCACACATGCAACGGGTTGAGGAGCCGTTCATGTGGGATAAGGAAGTCGATATTCTCGTCGTCGGGTCGGGCGCGGGGGCGCTTGTGGCGGCGGTGACGGCGGCGGATGAAGGCGCGCGGACGCTCGTTGTCGAAAAAAGCGGCCTCTACGGCGGCAGTTCGGCCGCTTCGGGTGGCGGCATCTGGATTCCGGCAAGCCACTCGGCGCTGGAGCAGGGGCAGAGCGACAGCCCCGAAGAGGCGTTCACCTACATCAAGGGCCTGACCGGAAACACCGTATCGGACGCCAAGATCAGGGCCTTCACCGAAATGGCGCGGGAGATGGCGCGCTATGTCGAGCAGGTCAGCGACCTGCGTTTTCGCGCCATTCCCTACACGGATTATCATGCGGAGCGCCCGGGCGGGAAAATGGGCTATCGTTCGCACGAGACCAACACGCTCGATGCGCGGGAGCTGTCGCGCGAAGATTTCGAGACGTTGCGGCCGACCCATCCCTCGGCCGCGCTGTTCGGCTTCATTCCCTGGACCACGATGGAAGCCGCTCCGATGGTCACACGGGGTCCAGGCTGGATGAAGACGATGGCCAGGGTGCTGTGGCGCTATTATCGCGACGTGCCTCAGCGCATCCGATCGCGCCGAAGCCGTTATCTGGTGTTCGGGAATGCGATCGCCGGGCATCTCAAAAAAGCGCTCAACCGCCTCGGCGGGGAGTTGTGGCTGAATGCGCCGCTGCTCGAACTTATCCGTGACGAGGGCGTGATCACCGGGGCGATCGTCCGCAGGGAAGGCAAACGCATCCGGATCAGGGCTCATAAGGGCGTCATCCTGGGCGCCGGCGGCTTCGAGCGGAACCAGAAGATGCGGGATCGCTATCTGCCGGGGGAAGGGCGCCCGGAATGGTCCGGGGGGCAGGAGCACAATACCGGCGACGCGATCGAGGCCGGCATCCGCATCGGCGCCGCGGTCGATCTGATGGAGCATGCCTGGTGGGCGCCCACGCTGAGCGTGCCGGGGGAGCTGAAAGGGCGTCCGCTATTCTATGAACGGGCTTTGCCGGGCAACATCATCGTCACCCAGGCGGGCGAGCGCTATCTCAATGAAGCGCAGAGCTACGACAGGGTCGCCAAGGCGATGATAGATGCGGATCGGCCGGACAAAAGGACGATCCCCTCCTGGATACTGTTCGATGCGCGCTTCCGGAGCAAATACCCGATGGGTCCGCTCATGCCGGTCATTCCCGACTGGCTGCACCCCCGCCGGGTGCGCGCCATGATCCGCAAGGCGCCGACGATAGGAGCGCTCGCTCGCAAGATGGGGATTCCGGCGGACAAGCTCGAGGCGACGATCGACCGCTTCAACCGCTTCGCCGGCACGGGCGTCGATGAGGATTTCCAGCGCGGCGAGGCACCATATGATCGCTATTATGGCGATCAGGGTGTGAAGCTCAATCCCAACCTCGCGCCCATCGATCGGGGGCCTTTCTACGCTTTGCCGCTCTATCCGGGCGACATCGGCACGAAAGGCGGCCTCGCGACCGACGAGGGAGCGAGAGTTCTGGATAAGGACGGCAGGCCCATTCCCCACCTCTATGCGATCGGCAACAATGCCGCGTCGGTGATGGGGCCGGCTTATCCCGGCGCGGGTTCCACCCTGGGCCCCGCCATGACGTTCGGGTTCATCGCCGCCAAAGAGGCGGCGGCATCATGAAAACCGTTCTGATCACCGGCGCATCGAGCGGTTTCGGGCTGGGGGCCGCCGAGGCGCTGGCGCGTCAGGGATGGCGGGTTTTCGCGTCCATGAGGTCGCTCGCGAAAGGCCGCGAACTGGAAAAACGATCGTCACGCGAGGCGTGGCCAGGAAGCATCCAAGCGATCGAGATGGATGTCACCAATCCCGCATCCGTCGGCGAAGCTATCGCCGGGATCGAGGTCTCTGCCGATGGTCGATTGGACGCCCTGCTCAGCAATGCGGGCTACAGCATCATCGGGGCTTTCGAGGATCTTTCCGATGCGGACTGTCACCGACAGATGGAAACCAACTTCTTCGGAGCTCTCAACGTCACGCGCGGCGTCCTCCCGTTGATGCGCAGAGCCGGTCATGGCCGTATCGCGATCGTGACGAGCAATGCCGTCAACGCGCCTCATCCCATGCTCACCATGTACGCCGCGTCGAAATGGGCGCTCGAGGGCTGGGCGGAAGGGCTCGCCATGGAGGTCGCCCCGTTCGGCATAAAGGTGGTGGTGGTGCAGCCCGGAGCGCACAGGACGCCCTTTGCCGAACATGTGGTGCCTGTCCTGCCCGAAGACAGCGCCTATGCGCGCTGGATGGAGCAGGTCGGGCCGGGAATCGCCAATCTCGATCGGTGGGGGCGAGAGCCCGATCGCGCGATTCAGACATTGGTCGACGCCGTCGCCGAGCCCGATATGCCGTTTCGCACGGCGCTTGGCGAGGACAGCGCCTTCTTCGCCGCACTCAAGGGCGCGCTTCCCTATGAGGCAAGGGCGCTGATCCTGCGCGCGATCATCAATGCTCCGGCTCCGGGCAGCTTCATGCAAGCTATGCGCGAGAATGAGGACGGCACGCGGATGCAGGTGGCGACCAGACTGCAACACACACTCGATCCGGCGGCCCTTGCCGAGTTGGCGAAACTGATCGCCCGCAGCGGCGGCGCTCCGTCGCGATGCGACATTTAGCGAACCGGCCGAACGGATAATCGCGCCTGCTCAGGCCGGAGATATGCCGGCGTTCAGGAAATCTATGATGCGGCGCTTCATCGGCTTGACCCAATCGCGCTCGAGCGCCTCGTTCAGCAATCCGGCCTCTTTCAGCTCATCGCAAAGCTTCATCTGGTGGCCGATGTCGAACAGATCATATTGCGAGGAAAACTTGCCGCCGCCGCCATAGGTGATGAACGATACGCCTTCTGTTTCATAAAAGCCGCCGTCGGGGCGCTTGCCCGGACCGCGGTTGACCCAGCGACTGAAGATCCGATCGTCGTTCACCGCGAACTCGAGGATCGGGAAGCTCCAGCCGGTCCAGCCGGAGCCGACGTCCATGTCGCGACCGTAATGGGTTGCCCGGATCTCGTCGCGGTTACGGGCGAACACCGGCATCGCGCCGCCATAGGGGCAATAATAGGTCGCGTTCTCGTGGTAAAACTCGTCGGCGATCCACGCCCAGCTATTCCGGCGCTCGGCCTCGACGAACGCCTCGCGCAGACGGGCGATCGTGTTTTCGACCTCGGCTCGCGGATAGCTCATGATCCTCTCCATAGCGGGTGGTGAATTAAGGCAATGATAACGCATATACGCGATCGGTCAATAAAAAGTGTCAGTATGCGTGATATCACATGCATATAGATACGCATTACACGCGACGCAATTCCTCTGCCAATCAGGCCAGATAGCCTCCGTCGACAGGAATGATCGCGCCGTTCACATATTCCGCCAACGGTGAGCAGAGCCAGAGCACCGCGCGTGCGATATCCTCACCCTCGGCGAAGCGGCCGAGCGGGATCGGCGCAAGCAGGCCGGCTTTGTATTCCGGCAGATGGATCACGTCCCGCGTAAGCGGCGTGTCGACAACGCCCGGCGAGACGGCGTTGCAGCGGATATTGCGGTTTCCATATTCCTTCGCGATCGCCTTGGTCAGGCCGACGACGCCGTGCTTCGCAGCGGTATAAGCGGCCGTCCGCGGGAAGCTGACATGCCCTTGGAGCGACGCGGTATTGACGATGGCGCCGCCGCCGCTCTCCAGCATCAAAGGAATTTCCGCCTGGAGGCAATGGAAGACGCCGAACAGATCGATACCGATAACCTTGTTCCAGACATCGAGCGGCAGTTCATGCGTCTCGGGTAGCGGCTTGCCCTTCAGCACGCTGACTTCGGTGATGCCCGCGTTGTTGAAGGCGCAGTCCAGGCGTCCGAAGCGATCGCGGATGAAAGCGATCATACGCGCGCAATCTTCTGGCCTGGAGACATCGGCCTCGCAGGCGATCGCCTTTTCTCCGATGGCGGCCGCAGCCGCGCGGGCGGCTTCCGGATTGGCATCCGCGATCACGACCTGCGCGCCGGCCTTCGCAAAGAGGGCGGCGCTCGCCTTACCGATGCCGCTCGCCCCTCCTGTGATCAAAACGACCTTGCCGTTTATGCCTTCGATCATGTCGCTGCTCCTTGCTGCAAAGGTTTCGATTCCGCTCGATTGCCGTGGCTTGATCAGACGGACGGCCGGTATTCGTATCGGCCGTGCGCCGATAAATCGCCGAAGAGGTCATTCGCGATCCGTCGCTCGATGAAACGCCAGCCGTCGCCCTTGCGCGCGAAGCGGTCCTGATAATCGCCGGTGATGATGGGCTGGAGGGGCAGGGCGGCCGTCTGCTGAAAGACAACGACCGAGCAGCTTGCCCGGGCCTCGTTCTCGCCAAGCGCCTCGATGATGACATTCGCCATCTGGTGGCGTGTCTGCGGCTTGCCGTCATAAAGCTGAAGGAAATCCCGAAACATGGCCGTGACGCGAGCCGGATCCCGCACGATCGGTTCATCGAGGCCCTGGATGTGGACCGTCGCATCCGCGAACAAGGCGCCCAACTCGTCCAGTCGTCCGGAATCGAGCAGGAGCGGATAGGTGTGGATCAGATTCTGGATCGTGAAATAATCGGTCGCGCTTAGCATGGCCTGAGGCTCCCCCGGTGGACTCTCCATATCCACCCAGGCGATTGGGTAGATGCGTTCACGTAACAGCGCATTAGAGTGCACTGCGTGAATAGATATGTCATATACTCACATTTTGCGTAGATATAAGCAAAAATGTTGCTCTATGCTACCGCATATCGAATCGCGCGTTTGGAGATCTGCGGAATGGAGATTGCCGGTAGGATAGCCGTCATCACGGGCGGCGGCTCCGGACTGGGAGCCGCGACGGCCGAGAGTCTCGCCGCACAGGGGGCGAAGGTCGCGATCCTCGATATAGTCGAGGATGCGGGACGGGCGCAGGCCGAAAGGATCGGTGGTCTGTTCTTCCGAACGGACGTGACCAGTGAGGGCGAGGTCGGCGAGGCGCTGGAGAGGGTGAACGGCGAGGTGATCCGCCTCGACGGCGCGATCCGGATGGCGCCGCGATGAGCGGGATCGGCATGGAGGCGGCGAAGCGTCTTGCCGAACGGGTGGAGGCATTCGTCCGCGAAGTGATCATCCCTTATGAGCGGGACGAGCGGCGCGACAGCCACGGGCCGACGGACGAACTCGTGCGCGAGATGCGGGAGAAGGCGAGGTCTCGAGGACTGTTGACGCCGCACATCTTGGGCGACGGCCGGCACCTCAGCCAACGCGAAACGGCGATCGTCCTTCAGGCCTCCGGCCTTTCCCCGCTGGGGCCGCTCGCCTGCAACACCGCCGCGCCGGATGAAGGCAATATGTATCTTCTGGGGCATGTCGGGTCCGATGATCAGAAGAAGCGCTTTCTCGATCCGCTCGTTTCCGGCCGTGCACGGTCAGCCTTTCTGATGACGGAGCCGGCCGAGGATGGCGGCGCCGGCTCCGATCCGTCCATGCTCCAGACATGCGCCGTGCCGCACGGAAACGCTTGGGTGATCAATGGACGCAAGGCGTTCATCACCGGCTATGATGGCGCGGGCGTGGGCATCGTCATGGCGAGAACCGACCCCGGCGATGGGAAGATGGCCGCGACGATGTTCCTGGTCGAACTGCCGGACGAAGCCATCACGATCGAGTACATTCCTCACACGATCGATAGCTCGATGCCGGGCGGCCATGCGACGCTCAGACTGAAGGATCTGCGGGTGTCGGCGGATCGGATACTGGGCGCGCCCCATGAGGGCTTTCGCTATGCCCAGATCAGACTCTCCCCCGCGCGCCTGTCGCACTGCATGCGCTGGCTCGGCGCGTGCAAGAGGAGTCATGAAATCGCGGTGGATTACGCCTGTCGCAGAGAAGCGTTCGGAAAGGCGATCATCGATCACGAAGGCGTCGGCTTCATGCTCGCCGAAAATCTGATCGATCTGCGCCAGGCCGAATTGATGATCGATTGGTGCGCCGGTGTGCTCGACTCGGGGTCTTTGGGGACCAGAGAAAGCTCGATGGCGAAGGTCGCGGTGTCGGAGGCGCTGATGCGTGTCGCCGATCGTTGCGTGCAGGTGATGGGCGGCACGGGCGTTACGCGCGAGACGGTGGTAGAGCAGGTCTTTCGGGAAATCCGCGCTTTCCGGATCTATGACGGCCCTACCGAAGTCCACAAATGGTCTCTCGCCAAGAGCATCAAACGTGATTGGGGGAAGCAACAGTGACGGGCAGCGCATCGCAGGCTGCGAACATCGGCACGACGGCCATACGCCAGGGCTATGATGTTGATGCGGACAGGCTCGGCGCCTGGATGAAGGAGCATGTCGCCGACTTTGCCGGACCGCTCAGCGTCTCACAATTCAAAGGGGGGCAATCGAACCCGACCTATCGGCTGGATACTCCGACGCGCTCATACGTCATGCGGCGCAAGCCTCCCGGAGAACTCCTCAAAGGCGCCCATGCCGTCGAGCGGGAGGCGCGCGTTCTGTCCGCCCTCGGCGGGACGGGTTTTCCCGTTCCTCATGTTTACGGGCTCTGCACGGACGATACCGTCATAGGCACCTGGTTCTATGTCATGGACCTGGTCGACGGTCGGATTTTCTGGGATGCCCGCTTTCCCGATGTGGATCGCAACGACCGCGCGCTCTATTTCGACGCGATGAACGAGACGCTCGCTCGTCTCCACTCGATCGATATCGCGTCCGCGGGACTCTCCGATTTCGGCAAAACCGGCGCTTATTACCAGCGCCAGATATCGCGCTGGTCGCGCGCCTATTTTGAAGATCGGGATGCGGGGCGCGATCCACTCATGGATCGCCTGATAGCTTGGCTGCCGGACCATATTCCGCCGGACGAAAATGTCGCGATCATTCACGGCGATTATCGGTGCGACAACATGGTCTTCGATGCGTCTTCTCCCAGGATCGCGGCCGTGCTCGACTGGGAGTTGTCGACGTTGGGCGACCCCGTCGTCGATTTCGCCTGCCATGCCATGATGTACCGGATGCCGCCGCATATCGTCGCGGGGTTGCTCGACGCCGACCTGGAACAACTCGGCATTCCGGGCGAAGCCGATTATGTCGCCGCCTACCAGGCGCGGACCGGCCGTTCGGCCATGCCTCACTATCAGTTCGCCATGGCTTTCAACTTCTTTCGGATGGCGGCGATTTTCCACGGCATCAAGGGCCGTGCGATCCGCGGCACGGCGGCATCGGCGCAGGCGCGGGAAAGGGCGGCGGCATTCCCCGAACTGGCCCGCCTCGCGTGGCAACAGGCCGAGCAGGCGGGAGCGGACTAATCCGGTCTGACGGCGATGCCGTCGAGCACCATGGCGCTGACGTCCTGCACAATATCGGCTTCCGAAGGCAGGGAGCTGAAAACGATACGGTAGATGACGGTGCCGACGAGCATGTCAAACAGCGTATCGGATTTCACGTCTGCCCTGATTTGCCCCGATTGGCGCGCAACTTCGACAATTCGCGCGAGATCGTCCCGAGCGGCCTGCTCGCGAGGATTGTGCAACTCCCTCCGGAGGTCAGGGTCACGCTGATATGCCGCGATCAATCCCGCACTGGCCGCGCCGACTTCCGGCCGGAGATACTGATTACAAAGTTGCGAAACCAATGATCGGATCTGGCCACGCAGATCCTCCTGCCGGATAGTGTCGACCAGATGCTGATCGACACCGTGGGCTACCTCCGCCGCCAGATGCGCCTTGGTTCGCCAGCGGCGGTAGACCGACGCGCGGGTGATTCCGGTCGCCTGCTCGATGGCCTTGAAGCTGAGCGCGTCATAGCCCTGATTCGCGAGAATATCGTGCGCCGCGGCAAGGATGGTCTGATCGACCAGTTCGGCCCGCGGCCGTCCTCGGCTCCTCTTTCCAGGATGCGCCTGGCCCGGCAAAGCCTCGTCATTCGTCGGTTTCATGGCCAATGACGCTAACCGGCCCACCCGATATATGTCCAGAAAAACGCAGATCAGACGTTCTTGATAGTGAGGTGACGAGATCAGAGGAGAGCGTAATATTTTTCCGCGTAGCGACGATATTTCATGATGGGCCCATCGCCGGCGCAAAGCCGAGGCGAAGGAAGGTGGCGCTTGTAATCGAGAACGCGGAAATCCTGCTCGACCTCATATTTGAACCTGTCCACGAAGGGGCGGCACAGCCTCTCCATGACTTCCGGATCGACGATATCGCGAACGTAAATGCGCGTCTTCTGGATAAAGCGCTCCTCGTCTTCGGGCGTAAAAGAATAGACGAACCTCATGTTGAATGCATTCGCTTCGTAAACCTGGGTCAACAGGCTGACGCCGGTCAGATGGCAGCTCAGGCGGGTGAGCGTATAATCATCCTCGCTGTTGGCGGGCGGGCAATCATAATCGAGCACGGAGCCGTGTTCGGTCGGCTCGAAACGGGCGAGGATGAATCCAGGCGAGCACCATGCCGTCGACTTCCCGCGTCGGGAAAAGATTGAGAGAGACCGATGCCGGCGGCAGCACGTCGGTATAGGGGATCCCGATCACGCGCCCGGTCTGCCCATCGAAGCGCCATTTATGAAACGGACAGGTAATCACCCCTCCGCAGACATTGCCGTCATGGCTGGCGAGATGTGCGCCGAGATGGGGGCAATAGGCGTCGGCCACCTGAGCTCGGCCATCCACGGTGCGGTATAGAACAAGATCACGGCCCAATGCCCGGACCGGAGAGAGCGCCGCATCAACGTCCACGGCTTCCGCGAGACAATACCATCCTTTGGGAAAGGCTTCCCGAGGCGCGCGATACCGCATCGGGCTTGCCTGGAGGTCCGTCATCATTGTCTCCTCGCCATCTCTCAATCGCCGCCTTGGTCGGGCTGATCAGTTCGGAGGCGGGATCGCTGAATTTTGCCTGTGATCGTCTTGGGCAATTCGTCGAGAATCGTGATGCGCCTCGGAACCTTGTATGCGGCCAGTCTCGCCCGGCAGAATGCGACAAGATCATCGCAGGTCGGGGTCGGGCCGCTCTCTCTCACGGAAATATAGGCCCGGACGGTTTCGCCGCGATAAGCGTCCGGTTCCCCGACGACAGCGGCTTCACGAACGGCCGGATGAGCCAGCAGGACATCCTCGACCTGGCGCGGCCAGACCTTGAAGCCGGAGGCGTTGATCATGTCCTTCTGTCGATCGACCACATAGAACCAGCCCTCGGCGTCCATGATTCCCACATCGCCTGAGCGCAGCCAACCGTCGACCAGTGTTTCGGCGGTTTCTGCGGGGTTGTTCCAGTAGCCCGTCATGACCTGCGGACCGCGCATCCAGATTTCACCGGCTTCGCCAGGAGACAGTGTTTCGCCAGCGGGTCCGCAAATCCGCGCATCGGTGGATGTGATCGGCAGTCCGACCGCCAGCGCGCCGGTGAGATTGTCGACGGGCGGCTCGCGACCGCGCGGGGCGAGGTGGGTCGGCGCGCAGGATTCTGTCATGCCGTAAGCGGGCAGCAAATCAATTCCGAGCCCGCGGCGCACCTGATCCCGGAGTGCCGGCGCAACCGGAGCGCCACCCGTATAAACCGCTTCGAAACATTTGAAATCGGCGGGGCCGACATCAGATAAGCCCATGAGCGCATTGAAGGCGGTGATCGCGGCAATGGTGAATGTGGGGCGATATGTCCGCACCATTCCGAGTGCGACCTCAGGGTGGAAACGATAGTTCAGCCCGATCGAGCAGCCCGCCGCAATGGCGATGCCCATATGCAGGATAAGGCCGGTGATGTGAAACAAAGGCGCGAGCGCCAGGATTCTTGATGTGGATCCCAACCCCATCCAGCGTGCGCAGGCTTCGGAATTGAAGACGATGCTGGCGTGATTGAGGACGGCGCCTTTGGGTTTCCCGGTGGTGCCGGAGGTATATAGGATGAGGCCCGTATCATCGGGATACAAATCGGCAATGCGAACCGCGCCTTCGCCGGCAAGGCATAGAGCGATAAAATCTGAACCCGCCGCTGGCGTAGGCGAGGAGCGCAGGCCCGGGAGTACGCGCTCGTCATTCGTCCGTTGCCAGTCGCGCGGGTTCGCAACGGCGAGTGCGGCTCTCAGGCCCGCGAACGCAAGCGCGTCGGTGACGACCTCCGCAAGATCGCCGTGGCAAATGACGGCGGCGGGAGAAAAATCGGCGAAAAGATCGGCCAGTTCCGGTGCGCGGTACATCGGATTGCAAGGAACGGGTATCGCGCCGATCTTCCAGATGCCGAGCATCGCGATCATGAAATGAGGCGTGTTCTGAAGCAGCAACGCCACGCGGCTGCCGCGCCCGATATCCTGGCCGACAAGCCATGCGGCCAAGCCGCTGCTCA
>DASSTK010000431.1:0-4041 GCA_035707945.1 Sphingomonas sp. | reverse complement strand
CAAGGTGGTGCTGCCCACCACGCCCGCCGACGCGAAGGGCCTGCTCACCCAGGCGATCCGCGACGACGATCCGGTGCTCTTCTTCGAGCACAAGGCCCTCTACGGCGTGAAGGGCGAAGTGCCGGACGGCGATTACACCATCCCCTTCGGCCATGCCGAGCTGATCCGCGCCGGCGAGCATGTCACCATCGTCGCGTGCGGGCTGATGACCAGCTTCGCCGCGCGCGCCGCCGACGAGCTGGCGCAGGAGGGGATCGGTTGCGACGTGCTCGATCTCCGGACGACGAGCCCGCTCGACGAGGAGGCGATCCTCGATTCGGTCGAGCAGACCGGGCGGCTGGTGGTGGTGGACGAAAGCCCGCCGCGATGCAGCGTGGCGGCCGATATCTCCGCCCTGGTCGCCGCAAAGGCGTTCGCCAGCCTCAAGGCCCCCCCGGCCATGGTGACGACGCCGCATTCGCCGATCCCCTTCGCGCGCGAGCTCGAGAGCGCCTATCTTCCTTCGCCCGCCCGGATCGTCGAGGCGGCGCGCAAAGTGCTGGCGTACCGCTGATGGCGAACCTGCGCGCCTTCACCATGCCCAAATGGGGCATCGAGATGCAGGAGGGGACGCTCGCCGAATGGCTGGTCGCCGAAGGGGCGGCCTTCGCCAAGGGCGATCTCATCGCCCTCATCGAGACGGACAAGATCACCAACGAGGTGGAGGCCGAGCGGGACGGCGTGCTGGCCCGGATCGTGACGCCCGCCGGCGAGACGAAGCCGGTCGGCGCTCTGCTCGGGGTATTCGCGGACGGGCCGGCCGAAGGCTCCGAGGTGGATGTCTTTCTGGGCAGCTTCCGCGCCGCCGATACCTCGACGGCGGTGGGTCGCGGCGCGGGAGGCCCCGTGCCAAAACCCGAGCCTGAACGCGTGCCGCTCACCACGCCCGCCGCGCCGACGCCGCATATTCCGGATGACGTGGCGATCAGCCCCGCCGCGCGACGGCTCGCGGAAGATCGCGGGCTCGACGTGACGACGGTGACGGGCAGCGGTCCCCACGGGCGGATCACCTATCAGGACGTCGATCAGGCATCGCGCCAGCCCGCGCCGGCGATCGGCGGCGCGCCGATCTCGATAACCGTGGAGACTGGGGCAGCGGCCGGGGCATATGCTTCGCCGCTGGCCAAGCGGCTGGCTGCGCAACACGGCGTCGATCTCACCGGGCTGACCGGCACCGGGCCGCGCGGCCGCATATCGAAGGCGGACGTGCTGGCGAGGGTCGCTCCGGCGTCGCCGCGCGCGGGGGCCGCGCCCGATATCCTGCCGATGGACAAGGTGCGCCGGGTGATCGCCCGGCGGCTGACCGAGGCGAAGCAGACCATCCCCCATTTCTATCTGCGCGCGGAAGCGCGGCTGGATAAGCTGATCGAGCTTCGTCGCATCGCCAATCTCGTGATCGGCGAGAAAGCGTCCCTCAACGATTTCATCGTCCGCGCGGCGGCGCTGGCGCTGATCGAGGCGCCGGATTGCAACGTGCAGGTGCATGGCGACGCCATCCACCGCTTCCACACCGCCGATATCGCCGTGGCCGTCGCCACCGATCGGGGGCTCGTCACGCCGGTGGTGCGCGGCGTCGATAGCCTGGCGGTGCATGAGCTCGCCGCGGCGACGCGGGCGCTGATCGCCAAGGCGCAGGCCGGCAGACTCGCCTATGAAGATATGGAAGGCGGCAGCTTCACCGTCTCCAATCTCGGCATGTTCGGGATCGACGATTTCGACGCGATCATCAATCCGCCCCAAGGTGCGATCCTGGCGGTGGGCGGGCTGCGCCGCGTGTGGGGCGAGCAGGCGGATGGATCAGGCGCGTTCGAGAGCCGCATGACCTTCACCCTGTCCTGCGATCACCGCGCTATAGACGGCGCGGTGGGCGCGCGTTTCCTGGCGGCGTTCAAGCGGCTTATCGAAACCCCGGAACGCCTGTTCCGCGAGGGGTGAACGAGGCGGGAACAGGGCGACATCCGAGAGCCATACCGTCCTGACCGATAATAATGTCGAGTTCACCTTCCCGCCGTGCTGCGCCGACGGATTACCCTAAGATGATGGAGAATATCTATGGCGTTCGAAGGGCTATCTGAGGACAGGCTCGCCATCCGCGAGTTGATTGACGCCTATGCGGACGCCGTTTCCCGCTGCGATGCGGAGGATTGGGCCGCCACCTGGGCCGAAGACGCCGTCTGGTCCCTGCCTGACTATCCCGATATCGGCGAAGTGCGCGGCAAGGCCGCCATCGTCGATATGTGGAAGGCGGCGATGACGCAGTATCCCGGAATGATCTTCATCGCCTCCGCGGGCTCTATCGTCGTGGAAGGGGACCGCGCCGTCGTCCGGAGCTGGACGTCCGAAGTTTACGACCAGAACGGCGTCACCAAGCGCGATCGCGGCCGCTATGACGATGTTTGCGTCAAGCGCGACGGCAGGTGGCTGTTCCAGAGCCGCAGCTTCAAGAACATCCACCGCGCTTAGAGCGCGGAGCGTTTGATCTGACACGTTCGTGCTGTTCCGCGTTCCCGTCGATCCGGATGAGACGAACGGCCTGCTCAAGCCGAGCGAGGTGGAGGTCGACAAGATCACGACGATCGGTCGGGGCAAGGTGAGAGGCGTCATCGGTCGAATGGACGAGGGACGGATGAATCTCGTTGACGCCGCCCTCCGTCGCTGGCTTGGCCTTTAGGAGCGCAACGGATAAGCCAGCGTTGTCAGCCTTGCCATGCCTCGCGGGGCCTCTAAGCGCTGCCGCAAATCCCAAGGGAGACGAACACGATGAGCATCACGCCGGCCGTCAAGGCGATCCTCGCCCATTACGAGTCCGACAATCCGGGCACCAAGGCGAATCTCGTGCGGATGCTGATGCACGGCAATCTCGGCGGCACCGGCAAGCTCGTCATCCTGCCCGTGGATCAGGGCTTCGAGCATGGCCCGGCGCGCAGCTTCGCGGTCAATCCGCCGGCCTATGATCCGCACTACCATTTCCAGCTCGCGATCGACGCCGGGCTCAACGCTTTCGCCGCCCCACTCGGCATGATCGAGGCGGGGGCCTCCACCTTCGCGGGGCAGATCCCGACCATCCTGAAGCTCAACAGCTCGAACAGCTGGGCGACCGCCAAGGATTCGGCGCTGACCGGATCGGTGGAGGATGCGCTGCGCCTCGGCTGCTCGGCGATCGGCTTCACCATCTATCCCGGCTCCGATCATTTCAACGAGCTGGTCGAGGAGCTGCGCGCGGTGGCGGAGGAGGCGAAGGCGGTGGGCCTTGCGGTCGTCGTCTGGTCCTATCCGCGCGGCGGCGATCTCTCCAAGGAGGGCGAGCTGGCGCTCGACGTCGGGGCTTACGCCGCGCATCTGGCGGCCGAGCTCGGCGCGCACATCATCAAGGTCAAGCTGCCGACCGATCATATCGAGCAGAAGGAAGCGAAGAAGGTCTATGAAGGAACCGACTGGTCCAATCAGGCCGATCGCGTGCGCCATGTCGTCCAGTCCAGCTTCGCGGGACGGCGGATCGTGATCTTCTCGGGCGGCGCGGCCAAGGACGCGGACGCGGTGTATCAGGACGCGCGCGACATCCGCGACGGCGGCGGCTTCGGCTCGATCATCGGCCGCAACAGCTTCCAGCGCAAGCGCGAGGACGCGATCGCCATGCTCCACCGCCTTCAGCGCATCTACAAGGGCGAGGAATGAGCGACCCGCGCTGGAGCGAGGTCGACGCCTATATCGCCGACAGGCTGCATGGCCCCGACGCCGCGCTGGAAGCGGCGCTCGAAGCCAATGCGGAAGCGGGGCTGCCGGCGATCGACGTATCGCCCCCGCAGGGCGAGTTCCTGCGCCTGCTCGCGCTCGGCATGGGCGCGAGGCGCATCCTCGAGGTGGGCACGCTCGGCGGCTATTCGACCATCTGCCTCGCCCGGGCGCTGCCGGATGGCGGCCGGCTCGTCACGCTGGAGCTCGATCCGCATCATGCCGAGGTGGCGCGGAGCAATATCGCGCGCGCCGGCCTCGCCGATCGGG
>DASSTK010000430.1:0-2234 GCA_035707945.1 Sphingomonas sp. | reverse complement strand
ATTGCGAGGTCGTCACCTTCACCGCCGATCTGGGGCAAGGCGAGGAACTGGAGCCCGCCCGCGCCAAGGCGAAGCTGATGGGCGTGAAGGACGAGCATATCTTCATCGATGATCTCCGCGAGGAGTTCGTGCGCGCTTATGTCTTCCCGATGATGCGCGCCAACGCGCTCTACGAGGGGCTGTACCTGCTCGGCACCTCGATCGCGCGGCCGCTGATCGCCAAGCGCCAGATCGAGATCGTCCGTCATGTCGGGGCGGACGCGGTGGCGCACGGCGCGACCGGCAAGGGCAATGATCAGGTGCGCTTCGAGCTCGGCTATTACGCGCTCGCGCCCGATATCAAGGTGATCGCCCCCTGGCGCGAATGGGATCTGACCAGCCGCACCAGGCTGATCGAATATGCCGAGAAGCACCAGATTCCCGTGCCGAAGGACAAGCGCGGCGAATCGCCTTTCTCGACCGACGCCAATCTTCTCCACACCTCGTCCGAAGGCAAGGTGCTGGAGGACCCGTGGCAGGAGGTGCCGGATTACGTCTATTCGCGCACCGACAATCCCGAGGATGCGCCGGACCAGCCCGAATATATCACCCTCGATTTCGAGAAAGGCGACGGCGTGGCGCTCAACGGCGTGGGCATGAGCCCCGCGACCTTGCTCGCCGCGCTCAACGATCTCGGCAAGAAACACGGCATCGGCCGGCTCGATCTGGTCGAGAACCGCTTCGTCGGCATGAAATCCCGCGGCATGTACGAGACGCCGGGCGGCGCCATCTATCACGCCGCCCATCGCGGCATCGAGCAGATCACCCTCGATCGCGGCGCGGCGCACCTCAAGGACGAGCTGGCGGTGCGCTATGCCGAGCTGATCTACAACGGCTTCTGGTTCGCGCCGGAACGCGAGATGCTCCAGGCGGCGATCGATCACAGCCAGGCGAAGGTGAACGGCACGGTGCGCCTCAAGCTCTACAAGGGCTCGGCCTCGGTGGTCGGCCGCAAATCGCCCGACAGCCTCTATTCGGAGAAGGTCGTCACCTTCGAGGACGACGCCGGCGCCTACGACCAGCGCGACGCCGCCGGCTTCATCAAGCTCAACGCGCTGCGGCTGCGCCTGCTGGGGCGGCGCGACGGGCGCTGATGCTTTCCCCGGGCTTGGCCGTTCTGGCGACGCTCAGGAACCCGCCGATCGCATCGAGCGCGATCGAGAAGCCACGGCTATTGGTCGGGTAAACCCCTCGACCGCGCTCGAAACATATGGGGCCATAACGGCTCAGCCCGCCAGCTTGTCGATAATCGGGCAGTCCGGCCGTTCGTCGCCGTGGCAGCGGCGGGCGAGATCGAGCAATGTGGCGCGCATCGTCTCCAACGCCTCAGCCTTGCGGCCCAGCTCATCGGCGCGGGCGAGGGCGAGCGCCTTCACCTCCGCGCTCGATCGGCCGCGATCGCCCCAGAGCGACAGCAGCTCTCGTATCTCCTCGATCGGAAAGCCGAGATCGCGCGCGTTGGCGATGAAGCGCAGCCGCGCCACGTCCGCTTCCGCATAGTCCCGATAACCGCTGTCGCGCCGCGCAGGCGGCGGGATCAGCCCGATCGCCTCATAATGGCGGATCATCCGCTGCGAGACGCCGCTCGCGCGCGCGGCCTGACCGATGTTCACAGCTTCACCGCGTTGAGCCGCAGCGCGTTGGTGACGACGGTGAAGGAGGAAAGCGCCATCGCCGCCCCCGCGATCATCGGCGAGAGCAGGATGCCCGCCACCGGATAGAGCACCCCCGCCGCGATCGGCACCCCGATGCCATTGAACAGGAAGGAGAAGAACAGGTTCTGGCGGATATTGCGCATCGTCGCGCGGGAAAGGCGGCGGGCGCGCACGATCGCGGCGAGATCGCCCCGTGTCAGCGTCATTCCGGCGCTTTCGATGGCGACATCCGTTCCGGTGCCCATCGCCAGGCCGACGTCGGCGGCGGCGAGCGCGGGAGCGTCGTTGATGCCGTCGCCCGCCATTGCGACCTTGGCGCCCGCGCGACGCAACTCCTCGATGGCGGCAGCCTTGTCCTCGGGCCGAAGCTCGGCGCGGACTTCGTCCACGCCGCCGACCTTCGTCGCGACCGCCTCGGCGGTCGCGCAGCTGTCGCCGGTCAGCATGACGATCCGCAGGCCCTCCTCGTGGAGCGCGGCGAGCGCTTCCTTCGCACCCTCCCGCACCGGATCGGCGACCGCGAGCAGCCCTGCGAGGCGG
>DASSTK010000429.1:0-3421 GCA_035707945.1 Sphingomonas sp. | reverse complement strand
GACGTTCGATCAGCATGCGGCGCACCATCGGCAGGATTTGCGGCTGCTTGGATGTGACGCCGCCGCCGATCAGGATGCGGCAGGGCGTCACCGTCGTCACCAGATTGTGGCACATGCCCGCGATCGCGAAGGCCACTTTCTCCCACACCGGATGATCGGGAGGCAGCGTCTCTCCGCGTCGGCCGGTGCGCTGCTCGATCGCGAAGCCCGAAGCGAGCCCTTCGACGCAATCGCCGTGAAAGGTGCAGGAGCCCGGCCAGTCGTCGCCGGGGAAACGCGAGACGTGCATGTGCCCCGCCTCGGCATGGCCGAGCCCGCGCACCGATTTGCCGCCGACGATGATCCCCGCGCCGACGCCGGTGCCCACGGTGATGTAGCTGTATGTTTGGAGCCCCCGCGCATCCCCCCAGCGCCCTTCCGCGAAAGCGGCCCCGGCCACGTCCGTGTCGATCGCGACCGGCACGGCATAGCGCCGCGCCAGCCGGCCGGCCACGTCCGTATCCCGCCAGCCCGGCTTGGTGGTGGCGGTGATGAAGCCGTAACGGGGGGAGTCGCGGTCGAGATCGAGCGGGCCGAAGCAGGCGAGGCCGAGCGCCGCGAAGCCCGGACCATCGCGCCATTCGTCCAGCACCCGCTCGATCGCCGCCAGCGTCTCGGCCGGATCGGTGGTGGGGACGCGCCGTTCATCGATCACCGCGCCCGGACCGTAAGCGAGCACGCAGACGCACTTGGTTCCGCCAAGCTCGACACCCGCGAACGGCATGTCGTCACGCTTGTCAGCCTCGGCAGGCGCTTCTTTTTGCCCCATTCGGCCATCCCTCATGCGTCCGGCTCGGCGGCCATCGCTCCCGGCGGCATGACCGATACTCTTGTTCTCCCCGCCGAGGAACGACGGAATCCCCGCGGGTCAGCGTGGCGCGGGGCCGGTCGATCCGCGCACGATGAGTTGGTAGGGGAAAATCGAGTGGGGCGCAGGCTCCTCGCCCTCGATCAGCGCGAGCAACTCGTCGGCCGCGGCTCGCGCCATCTCGAAGATGGGCTGGCGGATGGTGGTGAGCCTGGGCCACACCACCGAGGCGATATTGCTGTCGTCATAACCCGCGATCGAAAGCGCATCGGGCACGACGATCCTGGCCTCGTGCGCGGCGCTCAGCACCCCGGCGGCCATGTCGTCGTTGCAGGCGAAGATCGCGGTGGGACGCCGGCCCTCCGGCAAGGCGAGCAGCCGCCTGCCCGCTTCCAGCCCGGAAGCGAAGGTGTAATAGCCCTGCCCCTCGAGCGCGGGATCGGCCTGAAGCCCGTGCGCGGCCATCCCCCTCGCGAAGCCGTCCGCGCGCTCGGCGGCCGATCCGTGGGTAGGATCGCCGTGCACGATGGCGATCCGCCCATGCCCCAACCCGACGAGATGATCGATGATCGCCATCGTCGCGGCCGCATCGTCCACCCGGATATCGGGCGCGGCGCCGCCGTCGCGGGTCGGCCCGATGCGGACATAGGGGATGCCGGATTGCTCCAGATCCTCGATCGTCGCCGGATCGTCACTGAGCGGCGGCGCGAGGATCAGGCCGTCCAGCCCCGAGGTGCGCGCGATCGCCTGCATCCGCCCCGAAACCGCGCCCGCATCCGGGCAGGGCAGGAACAGCAGCCGCCAGCGCGTTCCGCGCGTCCGCTCGACCGCGCCGTTCTGGAGATCGACGACATAGTTGGGGCTCGGATTCTCGTAAGCCATCCCGATCAGGAAGGATTTGCGGCCGGCGAGGCTGCGCGCCGCGACATTGGGGTGGTAATCGAGCTCGGCGGCCGCCTGGAGCACCCGCTCGCGCGTCTGGGGGCGTACATTGGGCTCGTCGTTGAACACGCGCGACACGGTCTTGATCGAAACGCCCGCCGCATCCGCGACATCGGTGATCGTCGCCCTTCTGTCCGGCCTTGCCCGCGCCACGTTTAGCCTCTCGTCGCCCTCGCGTCCGCGATAGCGCCGGACGCGCATTCCCGGCAAGGCGCGCCTTTGCGGGAAAATCTTACTTGTCCCGGTGCTTCCGCGCGAGATGGGGGACGGTCTCAAACCGCCGAGACCGCAGGCAGGGAAGGAGCACGCTATCCCAGTCGATCGGCGAAGGCGTCGGTGGCTCGGAGCAGCCGGTCGAGCGTGCCGGGTTCGCTATAGGCATGGCCGGCGTCGGGGATCAGGTGGAACTCGGCCTCGGGCCAGGCGCGGTGCAGATCCCAGGCGGTGCGGACCGGCGTGGCGGCGTCGTAGCGGCCCTGCACGATCACGCCCGGAATATGGCGGATGCGGCCGATGTCGCGGAGCAGCTGGTTCTCCTCCATCCAGCCCTTGTGGTGGAAATAATGA
Organism: Sphingomonas sp.; assembly: GCA_035707945.1. Taxonomy (GTDB): domain Bacteria; phylum Pseudomonadota; class Alphaproteobacteria; order Sphingomonadales; family Sphingomonadaceae; genus Solisphingomonas. The sequence goes on along the minus strand of DASSTK010000429.1, from coordinate 1,065 downwards.
TTCTCGATCCGCGCGAAGGCGATGGCGAAGCGGTCCTCGTCGAAGCCCTGGGCGAGCGTGGGATCGGGGAGCAGGGTGATCGTCTCGCCTTCCCACAGGCTCCAGGCGCGCGCCGCCCGGCTGCGCTCGGCCGGATCGTCGCCGGTCAGCCGCTTGCGGTAGGCGGTGATGAGATCGCCGCGCTCGGCCTCGGGAATGGGGGCGAGAAAGCCCTCCCACTTGTCCGGGAACAGCCAGCCCGCGCCGCCCTGATAATACCAGTCGAGCTCCATCCGCCGGAGCAGGAAAATGCCGCGCAGGATGAGCCCGCTCACCCGATCGGGATGCGTCTCGGCATAGGCGAGCGAGAGAGTCGAGCCCCAGCTTCCGCCGAACACCAGCCATTGTTCGTGCCCGCACATCGCCCGCAGCCGCTCGATATCGGCGACGAGATGCCAGGTGGTGTTGGCCTCCAGCTCCGCATGGGGCAGCGATCGGCCGCAGCCGCGCTGATCGAACAGCAGCACATCGTAGCGCGCGGGATCGAACAGCCGCCGATGCGCCGGGCTGCACCCGCCGCCGGGGCCGCCGTGGAGGAACACCGCCGGGATGCCGCCCTTCTTCCCGCACCGCTCCCAATAGACCCGATGTCCGTCACCGACATCGAGCAGGCCCGAGGCATAAGGCTCGATCGGGGGATAGGGGGTGCGAAGCGTGAGGTCGGTCATGCGGCTCTCCTTGAACCCGGCATCGCAGAGCGGGGAGCACAAGCCAAGCCCGTGGAGGCGAGTTGCCGCCGGGCAGGAGCAGGGTTAGGTTCCACCATCGAACGGACGGGCAACTCCCTCTCCCCAACGAGGAGAGGGTCGGGGTGAGGGGGAGCGAGCGCCCCCACTATCGGCGGAAGGCCACCTTCACCCAACCCTCTCCCTCAAAGGGTGAGGGCTTCGGCCGATCCGGACAGGTGGGAGAGACGTCATGTCCGATGCGAGTCTCCGCCAGCGCGCGATCGCGCTCTATGACGCCTTCACCCATGAGCATCGCGACCGGCGGCGCTTCATGGCCGATCTCACCCGGCTTGCGGGC
>DASSTK010000428.1:0-5797 GCA_035707945.1 Sphingomonas sp. | reverse complement strand
ACCATTTGGCGAGGATCGAGCCGCCGCGCGACACGATTCCCGTCACGCGCTCCGCCGTCAGCGGAATATGCGCGAGGCGTACGCCGGCATGGATGGTGAAGTAGTCCACGCCCTGCTCGCATTGCTCGATGAGGGTGTCCTTGTAGACTTCCCAGTCGAGCTTGACCGGGTCGCCGCCGACCTTTTCCAGCGCCTGATAGATCGGCACGGTGCCGATCGGCACGGGACTGTTGCGGAGAATCCATTCGCGGGTGTCGTGGATGTTGCGCCCCGTCGAGAGGTCCATCACCGTGTCCGCGCCCCAGCGGATCGACCAGACCATCTTCTCGACTTCCTGCGCCACGTCGCTGGCGACAGCGCTGTTGCCGATATTGGCGTTGATCTTGACCAGGAAGTTGCGGCCGATCGCCATCGGCTCGGATTCGGGGTGGTTGATGTTTGACGGGATGATCGCGCGGCCTCGCGCAACCTCATCGCGGACGAATTCGGGGGTGACGAAATCGGGGATGGCGGCGCCCCAGTCCTGGCCGTCGCGCTCGCGGATCAGCTTTTCCCGGCCGAGATTCTCACGCTCGGCGACATATTCCATCTCGGGCGTGATGATGCCGCGCCGCGCATAGTGCATCTGGCTGACGTTCATGCCGGGCCTGGCGCGCAAGGGGCGCTTCACGACGTTGGGGAATTGCGGGACGCCGGCGGAACGGTCCGGCCCGGAGAGGCCGTTGTCCTCGGGCTTTACAGTGCGAGCGTCGTAGGATTCGACGTCGCCGCGCGCCTCGATCCACGGGCGGCGGAGCGCCGGCAGGCCCGCCATGATGTCGATCCGCGCGTCCGGGTCGGTGTAGGGGCCGGAGGTGTCGTAGACGCGCAAGGGGGGCTCGCCGGACGAAGGCTCCAGCGCGATCTCGCGCATGGCGACACGGCGCTCGCCGACGTGAATCTTGCGGCTGCCCCGGATCGGGCCGGTCGTCACTTTCATCTCGGTGCGGGCATGAATGTCGGCCATATCTTCAAACTCCCTGGGGAACGGCGTCGGCGCGGCCGGTAAGGCCGGCGAGGAACAGAAGCGCGCCGATCACGATCGCCGCGATGCCCCACAAACGCGGGGCGGCGAGGAATGGGCGCGCGAGGGCGAGAAAGGCTTGCGGAACGGCGAGCAGCGCCAGCCCTTCGATCAGGATCAGGACGGCGATGATGGTGACGATCGCGGCGAGCGGATCGGCGAGGATGTGGTGCGGGATGAGGATCGCCGCGCCGATCGCGAAGGCGGCCGCGCCGGAAACATAGGCCAGCGCTGGAAGACGCTCCATATCCTCGACGATGGCGCGCCAGCGGTCCGGCCCGATCAGGATGCCGATCCCGGCGGCGAAGCAGTAAAGGCCGATGGCTTCGGCGAGGCGGAGCGTCAGCACGGTGACGGTATGGGCCATGCCGCTCTCCTCGTCAGCTAAACGGAAGTGCGGGGCGCGCGGCCGCTCCCTCCCTCCGCCGGTATTCAACCGGATCAGGTTCGACGGGTCGCGGGCTCGGGCCCGCCTCTCAGCCGCGCGTCAGCGGCCCCCCGGGGAAGCGGCCAATCTAGGCGTTATGCCCTTGCGCCGCAAGCCGATCGTGACGGGGCGGGAAAGATTCCGCTCCGCCCGCGTTCATTCCCCCGGCCCCGTTCGAGAGGGCGCGAAGGAGGAACACATCATGCGCAAGTCCGTGATGCCGCTCGGCCTGATCGCAGGGGCGGCGCTGCTGCCGCTGACGGCCTGCAACAATTACGGAGGAGGGCCGGCCTACGGCTACGGCCCGCCGCCGGGCCAGCCTTACTACGCCGATCAATATTATCGCGACGAGCCGCGCTATCGCCCGCGCCACCTCCATCGCGGCGATCGCATCTATCGCGGCCGCGACGGGCGTTATTACTGCAAGCGCTCGGACGGCACGACCGGCCTGATCGTCGGCGGCATCGCCGGCGGCGTGCTCGGCAACATCATCGCTCCGGGCGGCTCCAAGACGCTCGGCACCCTGCTCGGCGCGGCCGGCGGCGCGGTGGCGGGCAATGCGATCGACAAGGGCAACGTCACCTGCCAGTGAGGTGAGTGCTTGCAGTCGATTGCGATCCGTTCGCCCCGAGCGCAGTCGAGGGGCCTAAGCCGGGTGAAGCCGAGGCTTTTCGGCTCCGCCTGAAGCTGTGCCTCGACTGCGCTCGGCACGAACGGCCGGAGCAACGGCCTCGGTTCCGGCCGGCGCGGCGACCTGTCGTCATCCCATCCTTTTGCGCGCCGCCCCTCCGCATGGGCTGGACGGCGCGGCCTTCGCGCGCTTAGGCGGGGGCGGCGGAGGGACGGACGGGCATGCAGACGGCGGCGGTGATCGGGGCGGGGCTTGGCGGGTTGGCGCTCGGCATACGTCTGCAATCCGCCGGCGTCGCCACCACGATCGTCGAAGCGCGGGACCGGCCCGGCGGCCAGTGGCGCGGCTGGGAGCGCGACGGCTTCACCTTCGAAGGCGGCCCGGCGATGCTGACCGATTCGCAGGCGCTCGCCGAACTGTGGCGCCTCTCCGGCCGCGACATCGCCGAGGATATCGAGCTTCTCACCGTCGAGCCGCTTTGCCGCCTGCTATGGCCGGACGGGACGCGGCTGGACATTGCCGCCGACGATGCGGCGCTCACCCGGCAGATCGCCGATCTCAACCCTGAGGATGTCGCCGGCTATCGCCGCTTCCTCGATCACGCCGGTCAGCTCCAGGCGCTGGGGCAGGCGCGGGCGATCGGGGAGACGGGGCTGGACTGGGGCGCGGTGCTGCGGGAAGCGCCGCAATATCTCCGCAACCAGGGCTGGCGATCGCTCTACGGGCTGGCGGCGGCGTGCGTCGGCAACGAGCATCTGCGCGAGGCGCTGTCCTTCCCGGCGCTGCTGATCGGCGGCAATCCGATGGCGGCGGGCGCGGCCCATGCCGTGCTTCTGAAACAGGCGCGGGATGGCGGCGGCCGCTTCCCGCGCGGCGGCATGGCCGCGCTTGCCCGCGCGATGGCGATGCATTTCGAGCGGCTGGGCGGCGCGATCCGCTACGGCGACGCGGCGGTGGCGATCGAGACGCTGGGCGATCGCGCCACCGGAGTCACCACCGCGAGCGGCTGGCATTCGCCCTTCGACGCCGTCGCCTCCGATGCGGACGTGATGCAGACCTACGCGAAGCTGCTCGCCCACTCGAAACGGGGCGAGCGGGCGGCGCGCGCGCTGGAGCGCAAGCGCTTCTCGCCCTCGCTGTTCGTTGTCCACTTCGGCATCAGGGGCGCGTTTCCGGGCATTCCGCACCACATGGCGCTGTTCGGCCCGCGTTATCGGGGGCTGCTCACCGACATTTTCGAGCATGGCGTGCTGGCGCGCGATTTCTGGCTGTCGCTGCGCCACCCCTCCGTCACCGATCCGGCGCTGGCGCCGGAGGGCTGCTCCGTCTTCACCGCCGTCGCGCCCGTGCCGAACCGGGGCAAGCTGCCGATCGACTGGGGCGAGGTGGGGCCGATCTATGCCGATCGCATCCTCGATCATCTGGAGGCGCGGCTGCTGCCGGGTCTGCGCGAGCGGCTGGTGACGCGCTTTCACGTCACTCCCGCCGATTTCGAGGCCGACCTCAGGCTGTGGAAAGGCGCGGTGTTCAGCCTGGAGCCGCGGCTCGCCCAGTCCGGCCGCCTGCGCGTCCGCAACCGCGATGATCGTATCCCCAATCTCTATTTCGTGGGCGCGGGGGCCCCGCAGGGAGCGGGGACGCTGGGGGTGGTCGAGTCGGCGAAGGCGGCGGCGGCGCTGATGCTGGATGATCTGCGGCGCGCATCATAATCACGGAGGCTTAAGGAACCGAATATGAACCGTCTCGCCGTCTATTGCGGCTCCGCCACGCCCGCCGATCCGCGCTTCATCGAGAGCGCGCGCGCCGTCGGCCGCGCGCTGGCCGAGCGCGGGATGGGCGTCGTCTATGGCGGCGGCAGGCTCGGGCTCATGGGCGCGGTGGCGGATAGCGCGCTGGAGGCGGGCGGCGAGGTGATCGGCGTGATCCCGCGCGCGCTGGTCGATGCCGAGGTGGCGCATCGCGGGCTCACCGAACTGCACGTCGTCGACACCATGCACCAGAGGAAGCAGGCCTTCACCGATCTTTCCGACGGCTTTCTCATCCTCCCGGGCGGCACCGGCACGATGGACGAGCTGTGGGAGGCGATGAGCTGGGCGCAGCTCGGCTATCACGGCAAGCCGGTCGGGCTGCTCAATGTGGCGGGCTATTATGACGGGCTGCTCGCCTTCGTGGCGACGATGGGCGAAACGGGCTTCCTCCGCCCCCAGCACCGCGAGATCCTGATCGCCGGCGACAGCCTCGACGATCTGCTGGCGCGCATGGCCGCCTACCGGCCTCACCGCACCATCTTCGCGATGAAGGCGGGGGAGCTGTGATCGATTAAACGCCTTTCCCGTCCGTCTCCGAGTAGCCGATCTCGATCCGGGCTTCAGCAGCCCATGCCAGGCTTTATTCCACAGTTCCAGAATTTGCCGTTTTGCACTCGGTCGGTGGTGTTGCGGACATCATGACGAAGCTGCTCCCATTCTGCCTGGGTATGACAGGTGCGAATCGTTTTCAGCCGCGTTCCCAAAACCGATTGGGTTCGGCAAATCACGCGATTGGGATCGGGCGTTTTGCTCCCGTTTTTTGCTGACGCAGGTGACGCGGCCTGGGAAACGGCGGCAGCGGCCGTAAAAACCAGAATGAGAGCCCCCGTAATGATCGTTCGCATCTTGGCCTTCTCATGCCCCTTTTTTCGAGGATGCTTTCCCAAGCTGATGAAATCAACCAAGCAGGGCAGAATCTTGGCCGAGCACACGGGGGATGAACTGCTCATCATCGCTCGTTGCCTGACGGATCTTCAATTTTCCTGATCCCAAGCTCGACGCGCGTGGGGCTGGGCGACGCGGGCTCGGGATGATAGGGGCACGCCCGAGACTCGGCGGGCGAACGGCTTTACGTTCGCGTAAACCGCCGCTAACGCAACCTCGAAGGAGCCCGGTGCGCGATGAACATCCACGAATATCAGGCGAAGGAACTGCTGGCGAAGTTCGGCGTGGCGGTGCCGGCGGGTCATGCTGCGATGAGCGTGGACGAGGCGGTGCAGGCGGCGGGCAGGCTGCCGGGGCCGCTCTATGTGGTGAAGGCGCAGATTCATGCCGGCGGGCGCGGCAAGGGCAAGTTCAAGGAGCTGCCCGCGGACGCCAAAGGCGGCGTGCGGCTGACCAAGAGCCTCGACGAGGTGAAGGCGGCGGCTTCCGAGATGCTCGGCAGCACGCTGGTGACGGTGCAGACCGGCGAGGCGGGCAAGCAGGTCAACCGCCTCTACGTGACGGACGGCGCGGACATCGCCAAGGAATATTATCTCTCGATGCTGGTCGATCGGAAGACCGGCCGCATCGCCATGGTCGTCTCCACCGAGGGCGGCATGGACATCGAGACGGTGGCGCATGAGACGCCGGAGAAGATCGAGACGATCACCATCGATCCGGCCGAGGGCTTCCAGCCGCATCACGGCCGCGCGGTGGCGTTCGGACTGAAGCTTTCGGGCGATCTCGCGAAGCAGGCGCAGAAGCTCAGCGCCCAGCTCTACAACGCCTTCCTCGCCACCGACATGTCGATGCTGGAGGTCAACCCGCTGGTCGAGACGAAAGACGGCAAGCTGCTCGTCCTTGATGCGAAGGTCAGCTTCGATTCGAACGCGATGTTCCGCCACAAGGACATCGCCGAGCTGCGCGACGAGACCGAGGAGGAT
>DASSTK010000427.1:0-4161 GCA_035707945.1 Sphingomonas sp. | reverse complement strand
ACACCCAGCTACGACTAGGCGGCGGAGCCGCCAAGTCTTCGCATCCCTCTCCCCTGCAAGCAGGGGAGAGGAAGGAGTGACGAGATGGGTTTCGAGGGCCATGACATCGACATCGCGGGCGTGAGCCCCGCTTTCGTCGAGGATCTCTACAGGCGTTACCAGACGGATCGCGGATCGGTCGACCCCGCCTGGGGGCGTTACTTCGGTGAAATCGAGCAGGCGATATCCGGCGGCCCGAGCTGGGCGCGCAAGAACTGGCCGCCCGCCGATACCGACGCGCTGACCGCCGCGCTCGATCCCACCCAGATGCAGCCCGCGCCGAAGCCCGCCAAACCGGGCAAGCCGGCTCCCTCCGCTCCCGTTCCCGATGCGGCGACGATCGCCGCCGCCTCGCTCGATTCGCTGCGCGCGATGATGCTGATCCGCACCTACCGGGTGCGCGGCCATCTCGCCGCCGCTCTCGATCCGCTCGGCCTGTCGCGCCGCGAGATTCCGGCGGACCTGACGCCCTCCTATCACGGCTTCACCGACGCCGATCTCGATCGGCCGATCTGGCTCGGCGGCGCGCTCGGCCTCGAACACGCCACGGTGCGCGAGATCATCGAGATCCTGCGCCGCAACTACTGCGGGCATGTCGGCCTCGAATATATGCACATCGGCGATGTCGAGGAGCGGCGCTTTCTGCAGGAGCGCATGGAAGGCCGCGACAAGGAGATCGCCTTCACGCCGGAAGGCAAGACGGCGATCCTCGCCAAGGTCATCCAGGGCGAGCAGTACGAGAAGTTTCTCGGCAAGAAATATGTCGGCACCAAGCGCTTCGGGCTGGACGGCGGCGAATCGATGCTGCCCGCGCTGGAAGCGGTCATCAAATATGGCGGCGCGGCGGGAGTCGGCGAGATCGTCGTCGGCATGGCGCACCGCGGCCGCTTGAATGTGCTGACCAACGTGATGGGCAAGCCCTATCGCGCAGTGTTCAGCGAATTCGCGGGCGGCTCCGCCAATCCGGAGGATGTCGGCGGATCGGGCGACGTCAAATATCACCTGGGCACCTCCACCGATCGCGAGTTCGACGGGATCAAGGTGCATATGTCCTTGGCCGCCAACCCCTCGCACCTCGAAGCGGTGGACCCGGTGGTGCTGGGCAAGGCGCGCGCCAAGCAGACCAAGCTCGGCGACAATGAGCGGGACAAGGTGCTGCCCGTCCTGATCCACGGCGACGCGGCTTTCGCGGGGCAGGGGATCGTGGCCGAATGCTTCGGCTTCTCGGGGCTTCGCGGCTACAACACCGGCGGCACCATCCATTTCATCATCAACAACCAGGTGGGCTTCACCACCTCGCCGCAGTTCGCGCGCTCATCCCCCTATCCGTCGGATGTCGCCAAGACGGTGCAGGCGCCGATCCTGCATGTGAACGGGGATGATCCCGAGGCCGTCACCTTCGCCTGCAAGCTCGCCACCGATTTCCGCATGACCTTCAAGCGGGACGTGGTGATCGACATGTGGTGCTATCGCCGCTTCGGCCACAATGAGGGCGACGAGCCGAGCTTCACGCAGCCGCTGATGTACGCGGCGATCCGCAAGCATCCCCCGGTTTCCGCCGTCTATGCCGAGCGGCTGAAGGCGGAAGGGGTGATCGATGACGCCTGGGTGAAGGCCGAGGAGGGCCGCTTCGTCGCCGAGCTCGATGAGGAGTTCGAGGCGGGCAAGAGCTACAAGCCCAACAAGGCGGACTGGTTCGAGGGCGATTGGAGCGGGCTTTCCAAGGCCAGCGAGGACGGCCGCCGCTGCGGCGACACGGCTGTGCCGAAGGAGAGCATCGACGCGCTCGTTCCGGTGCTGACCGAAGCGCCGGAAGGCTTCACCGCGCACAAGACGCTGCTGCGCATCCTCGAGGGGCGCAAGCAGACGCTCACCTCCGGCGAAGGAATCGACTGGGCGACCGCCGAGGCGCTGGCCTTCGGCACCTTGCTCCAGCAGGGCTATGGCGTGCGCCTCTCCGGCCAGGATTCGGGCCGCGGCACCTTCTCCCAGCGCCACGCCGCCTGGACGGACCAGAAGGACGGGCGCAAATATATCCCGCTTTCCGAGGTCGACCGGAAGTTCCAGGTGCTCGACAGCCCCTTGAGCGAGTTCGGCGTGCTCGGCTTCGAATATGGCTATGCCTCCGCCGCGCCCAAGACTTTGGTGCTGTGGGAGGCGCAGTTCGGCGATTTCGCCAACGGCGCGCAGGTCATCATCGATCAGTTCATCGCCGCGTCCGAAGCCAAGTGGCTGCGCGCCAACGGCATCGTGCTGCTGCTGCCGCACGGCTATGAGGGGCAGGGGCCGGAGCATTCGTCGGCCCGGCTGGAGCGCTATCTCCAGCTCTGCGCCGAGGACAATATGCAGGTCGCCAACTGCACCACGCCAGCCAATTATTTCCATATCCTGCGCCGGCAGATGATGCGGAACTTCCGCAAGCCGCTGGTCATCATGACGCCCAAATCGCTGCTGCGGCACAAGGCGGCGGTGTCCTCCATCGACGAGTTCACCGGCGACAGCCGCTTCCACCGCGTGCTGTTCGATCCGAACGCGCCGGCGGACAAGGATGTGAAGCGGCTGGTGCTGTGTTCGGGCAAGGTCTTCTACGATCTCGCCGAGGCGCGCGACGCGGCGGGCGACAAGAACACCGCCATCCTGCGCGTGGAGCAGCTCTATCCCTTCCCGAGCGACGTGATCGTCGAGCGGCTCCAGGCCCATGCCAATGTCGAGACTTTGGTGTGGGCGCAGGAGGAGCCGAAGAACAACGGATCGTGGTTCTTCGTCGAGGATCTGCTGGAACAGTGCCTGGCCGATGCCGGCGCCAAGCCGAAGCGGCCGCTCTATGCCGGCCGCAAGGCGTCCGCCGCCACCGCGACCGGACTCGCCAAGCGCCACGCCGCCGAGCAGGCCGCGCTGGTCGCCGCCGCGCTCGGCCACGACAAGCCCCAGCTCGCCAAGGCCAGCTAGATTGTCTTGGAATGGATATGTTCGGATGTGCTCCTGCGAAAGCAGGAGCCTGGAGCCGCAAGCGATGACCTCCGCCACCCTGGGCTCCTGCTTTCGCAGGAGCACTGATTTTCGCAAGGTCGCACACGGCTCCGGAAGATAAGGAAAGAGCAGGACACGCGCATGACCACCGAAGTGAAGGTGCCGACGCTCGGCGAATCGATCACCGAGGCCACGCTCGGCCAATGGCTCAAGCAGCCGGGCGAGGCGGTGAAGGCCGATGAGCCGATCGCCAGCCTGGAGACGGACAAGGTGGCGGTCGAGGTGCCCTCGCCGGTGGACGGCGTGATCGGCGCGCTGACCGTGAAGGAAGGCGACACGGTCGAGGTCGGCGCGGTGATCGCGACGGTGGAGGAGGGCGGCGCCGCCGCCGCTCCGAAGACCGAGGCGAAGAAGGCCGAAGCGCCCAAACCCGCCGAGAAGAAGGTGGAAGCCCCCAAAGCCGGGGTGAAGCCGGTCGAGGCGGCCTACGGCAATGTCGCCGCCGAGCCTTTCGCCGGCGATCAGCCGCTCTCGCCGTCGGTGCGCCGGGCCGCGCTGGAGCATGGCGTCGACGCCTCGACCCTGACGGGCACCGGCCCGGGCGGCCGCGTGACCAGGGACGATGTGCTCGCCGCCGCGGCCTCCGCGCCCAAGGCCGCTCAGCCCGCCGCCGCGCCCGCCCAGGCCGAGCGCCGCGAGGAGCGCCAGCGCATGTCGCGCCTGCGCCAGACGGTCGCCAAGCGCTTGAAGGAAGCGCAGAACACCGCCGCCATGCTCACCACGTTCAACGACGTGGACATGAGCGCCGTCATCGAGGCGCGCGCCAAATACAAGGAGCTGTTCGAGAAGAAGCACGGCGTGCGGCTCGGCTTCATGGGCTTCTTCGTGAAGGCCGCGTGCATGGCCCTGAAGGACATCCCCGCCGTCAACGGCTCGATCGAGGACGACGAGATCGTCTATCGCGACTATGCCGATATCTCGGTGGCGGTCTCCGCGCCGCAGGGCCTCGTCGTGCCGGTGATCCGCGACGCCGACAAGCTCTCGGTCGCCGAGATCGAGAAGACGATCGGCGATTTCGGCAAGCGCGCCAAGGAAGGCGCGCTCAAGATGGAGGAGATGAAGGGCGGCACCTTCACCATCTCCAACGGCGGC
>DASSTK010000426.1:0-17028 GCA_035707945.1 Sphingomonas sp. | reverse complement strand
GTTCCGCGAGGCGGGCCAGGAGGCGGAAGAGGCGATGGTGCGGGCCAGGATCGTCTATCTGCACCAGATCGGCTATTATGCGCTCGGCATCCGCGAGACGCGCCAGCGCCGTCGCGCGCTGGCCGCGACCTACGACCGCATTCTCACCGGATTCTAGGCCCAGTTCGCGGTGGAGACGCGCCGCCATGACCCGCCGGCGATCGCGGCGATATCGCGCTCCGCATAGCCGCGGGCCAGCAGGCCGTCGACGATCCGGGGCCAGTCTTCCGGCGCGACGAGCGGCAGCGGATCGGGGATGCCGCCCGGAAACAGGTCCGGCATCGCTTCCAGAAAGGTGCGAAGCTCGTCCTGGTCCCAGACATAATCGAGCGAAACGCCGACATGATCGGGGCCGACGAGCTGAACGGCGTGATCGATGTGGGCGATGACCGCCGCGACGAGATCGGCGCCCGGGGGCGCGAGGAAATCGCCGATGCCGTTGATGCCGATCACGCCGCCCTGCGCGGCGCAGGCGCGGATCAGATCGTCGCGCACATTGCGCGGATGATCGAACAGCGCACGGCAGTTGGAATGCGAGATGATGACCGGCTTGCCCGATGCGTCGAGCGCCTCATGGGCGGTGCGCTCGCCGGTATGCGACAGACAGACCATCATGCCGACCCGGTTCATCTCGGCGATCATGGCGCGGCCGAAAGGGGTGAGCCCTTCGTCGATCGGATCGAAACAGCCGCCGCCCGCGCGATTGGCGCGGTTGTAGGCGATCAGCATCCAGATCACGCCGAGATCGCGATAGGTTTCGATCAGATCGAGCCGGTCTCCGATTCCGCACGCGCCTTCGATGTCGAACATCACGGCCAGGCGGCCGCCCGCCACGGCGCGATCGAGATCTTCCGGCCCCGCGACGAGCTGATAGGCGCCGCCCCGGTCGGCCAGCCATTCGCGGAACCAGGACAGCACGCGGAGATGCTCCTCCGGCGTCTGCTCGCCGAAGCCGATGTTGAGCGTCACCGCGTCGACTCCGGCGGCGCGCAGGCGCCTGAGCTGGGCGATGAAGGTCTTGTCGCCGGCCCTCAGCGGCAGACAGCTGTGGTTGTCCCACGCAAAGTTCCGATGCAGCAGCGATTCACCCGCCTTCATGCCGGCTATCCCCCTGTTTTGCCGTTGCCGCCGCGGGATCGGGAGGCGAACGAATCGGCCTTTCCGCCACCCTTCCTTATGTGTCGAATACAAACATGCATTGCAGGTTATATCCAAACAGCCAGGATTCACAAGATATTGGTGTCTGTCCTCAGGGTGCAAGCGCCGCCGTCAATTTCTATCTTGCACTAAATGACGATACATGCTTGTATTCTCATAAGACCGCGATGACGGTTAAAATAGGAGGGGACGATGTCGACCTTGAACCCTGCCGTGGCGCTGGCGTCCTTGGCCGCGCTGGCTGTCGGAGCCGCGCCGGCCGGCGCACAGGCCGCGCAAGCGCCGGCCGAGGCGCGGGCCGCGGCCTCGCCGCCGCAATCGTCTTCTTCCGCCGCCGCGGACGAGCGGCAGGCGACCGGCAGCGCCATCATCGTCACCGCGCAACGGCGCCGGCAGCGGCTGATCGACGTGCCGATCGCCGTCCGCGCGATCACCGGCGACGAGATCGCCAGGCGCGACGTCACCAGCCTTTCCGCGATGCAGTCCGCCGTGCCGTCGCTGCGCATGGTCGATCTGGGCGTCGGCACGCAGCGCATCGAACTTCGCGGCGTCTCACAATTCCTGGGGCTGCCCACCGTCGGCAACTATGTCGACGAATTCTCGATCAACAATTTCTCCGCCTCGGGAACTCCCGACATACGCCTGATCGACATGCAGCGGGTCGAGGTGCTGCGCGGTCCACAGCCGGTGCTCTACGGGGAAGGCTCGATGGGCGGCACCATCCGTTACGTCACCGCGGACCCGGACCTCACCCGATATGGCGGCCATGTCGAGGCCGAAGTCTCCTCGGTCGATCATGGCGGGATCGGGTATCGGGCGCAGGGCGTGGTCAACGTGCCGCTCGTCGAAGACAAGATCGGCGTGCGGCTGGTCGCGGCGCGGGAGAAGGTGGGCGACTGGATCGACGCGCCGGATGCTCCGGGCGGCGGCAAGAACGTCAACGCCGCCGACTACACCACCTTCCGCGGCAAGCTGCTCGTCAAGCCCGACGACAATCTCTCGCTTTCGCTGCTGGTCGCGCACCAGGAGGGCGATCAGCAGTTCAAGAACTACAGCAATCGGGATTATGTCACCGATGCGATCACGGCGTCGCCGCTCAAGCAGCGCTACACGTTCGGCAATTTCATCGCGACATATAAAGCGCCGGGCGCGACGATCCTGCTCTCGACCGGCCTGATGCGGCTCTATGGCCGAACCGTGGATGATTTGGCGGATTACTACAACAAGTTCGTCTTCGGCGCGCCGGTGCTCACGACCGCGCTGGGCGACAGCCGATCCCGGCTCAAGAAGTTCTCGCAGGAGCTTCGGATCACCTCGGATCTTGCAGGCCCGTTCAGCTATGTATTCGGCGCGATCTACACCGATGGGCGCACCTATTCGAAGCTCAGCGGCCGGTCGGACCCTCCGATTCCCGGCCTGGAATATGACATCGACGAGTATGACCGCTCGGCGAGCTGGGCCTTTTATGGCTCGATCGGCGTCGATCTCGGCCGCCGGCTGCACCTCGACGCGGGCGGCCGCTATTATCTGGACAGCCGCAGCCAGCACGCCGTCACTTCGCTGCTCGACCTGCTTGGGCCGGGGGTGCCGCTCGTCATTCCGAGCGATCAGTCCCAGCAATTCCACACCTTCGATCCGCGTGTCGCGCTGACGTTCAAGACGGGTGGGGACGGCACGATCTACATCAGCGCCGCCAAGGGCTTCCGCAGCGGCGGCTTCAACCTGCTGGGCCAGCCGGCTTATGGCCCGGAGACATTGTGGACATACGAAGCCGGGCTGAAACAGTCCTTCGCGAACGGGCGCGTGTATGTGGAGCTCGCCGGCTATTACAACAAATATGATAACGTGCAGACCGTTTCGCCGCTGACCGGCAGCACCATCACCGCGACGACCAATTCGGGCCGGGCGAGCGGACCCGGCGTGGACGCCACGATTTCCGTGCGACCGGCGCGCGACCTCTCCTTGTCGGGGAATCTCGGCTACAGCCACGTCCGCTTCGACACCACCACCACGGATCGTTTCAAGGGCGAACCGCTCGATCTGGTGCCGGACTGGACCTACAATGTGGCCGTCGATTACACGCCCGCGCTGTCCGAGCATGTGCGGCTCGTCGGCCATGCCGATTACGGGTACAGCGACAAGGCGCGGATCACCCTTCATACCCCGGTGCTGAACCAGATCGCCTATACCGAGGCGCGCGCGCAGCTGAACGCCCGGATCGGAGCCTCCTTCGGCACGATCGAGGCCTATGTCTTCGGCGCCAATCTCACCAACACCAGCCGCATCGTAAACCCTGCTTTCGGTTCCTATTTCGAGCCGATCTACACCCGGCCGCGCACGATCGGCCTCGGCCTCAAGGCCGATTTCTGACGCTCGGCGTGGCGCATTCCGGCATGAGCGACAGCGCCGATGTGATAGTGGTGGGCCTCGGCGCGATGGGGGCAGCGATCCTCTACCAGCTCGCGCGGCGCGGCGTGCGGGCGATCGGAATCGATCGCTTCGCGCCGCCGCACGATCGCGGATCGAGCCACGGCGAAACGCGATTGACGCGCCAGGCGATCGGCGAAGGCGCGGTCTATGTGCCGCTGGCGCTGCGCTCGCACGCCATCTGGCGCGAGCTGGAGGAGACGACAGGCGAGACGCTTCTGCTCGAATGCGGATATCTGGCGATTGACGATACCGGCGGGCGGGCGCCGATGCACGGCAAGCCGCGCTTCGTCGCGCGGACGGTCGAGATGGCGCGGCGCTTCGGCATCGCGCACGAGGAGCTGACGCCGGCCGAAGCGATGCGGCGCTTCCCCGCCTTCGCGCTCAAGGGATCGGAGGATGTCTATTTCGAGCCCGGCGGCGGCCTCATCTATGCTGAGCGCTGCATCGCCGCCCAGCTTAGTCAGGCGCGGACGCTCGGCGCGCGCATCTTCCTCGACGAGCCGGTGACGGCGATCGACCATTCGCGTGGCGGCGTCCGTATCGAAACCCAAAGGCGCAGCATAACCGGCGATCGTGTCGTGATCGCGGCCGGCGGCTGGACTCCGGGTCTGGTCGGAACGCCGCTGGCGCGGCTCGCGATCCTGCGGCAGACTCTGCACTGGTTCGAGCCGGTCGATCCCGCGGCCTTTTCGGCCTCGCGGTTCCCGACCTTTACCTGGGCGCACGGCATGTCGGCGGAGGACTGCTTCTACGGCTTCCCGATCGCACCAGGCGGGCTTCCGGGCGTGAAGCTGGCGACCGAGCAATTCTCGCATGCTTCCCCGACGCCGGAGGCGATCGATCGCCACGTATCGGCGGCCGAGGACGGGGCGATATACCGCCGTCACGTCGCGGGCCGCCTTCTGGGATTACGTCCGACGGCGATCCGCAACGAACCCTGCTTCTACGTCAATGCGGCCGATGGCGACTTCGTCGTCGACAGCTTGCCCGATGCGCCTCGGGTGACGATCGTGTCGGCCTGCTCGGGGCACGGATTCAAACATTCGGCCGGGCTCGGCGATCACCTCGCGGCTGTATTGACAGGCGCGGAGGCGCCAATCGCCGATTTCGCGCTGGACCGGCCGGCGCTGCGTTCGCCGGCCCGGCTGACAGGAGCCGCCTCATGAGACCCGGCCGCACCGCCGCGCCGTCGTCCGCCGCCGCCTGGCTGGGGCTTGCGGTGCTGACTTCGGCGATGATCCTGTCGGCGATCGATCGGCAGATCCTGATCCTCATAACCGAACCGCTGAAACGCTCGCTCGCGCTCAGCGACACCGATGTCGGTCTGCTCAACGGCCTCGCCATCACGCTCGTTTCGGCGGCCGCCACCTATCCGATGGGAATGCTGGCCGACCGCTTCGATCGCCGGCGACTGCTCGCGGTGTGCATCCTGCTCTGGTCGCTCGCCGCCGCCCTATGCGGGCTGGCGCGATCCTTTGGCGGCCTTTTCGCCTGCAGCATGGGAATCGCGATCGGCGAAGCGGTGCTGGGGCCGATCAGCTACTCGCTGATCGCGGACCTTTTCCCGCGCGAACGCTGGATCATCGCCAATTACGTCTTCTATCTGGGCAATGTCCTCGGCGGGGCCGCCGGCCTGGCGCTGAGCGGCGCGGCCGTCGGCTTCGCCGCCACGCACCGGGATATCATCCCGGGCGCGCTCTTCGGGCCCGAGCCGTGGCGGCTGGCTATGCTGATCGTCGCGCTGCCCGGGCCGCTGATCGCGATCGCGGTGCTGGCGATGCGGACGCGACGAAGCGCGAAGACGACCGCGGCGACACTACCGGCCATGGGCGCCTATCTGCGCGCGCACGCAGCCACGCTCGTCGGAGTGTTTCTCGGCTTCGGCTTCTCGGCCGCGGCCTATGCCACCTTGTCGACCTGGGTGCTGATCGGATTGACGCGCAACTTCGGCCAGTCGGCGGTGCAGGTCGGCGCGCGCTACGGCCTGGTTTTGGCTGTCGCTTCGCTGGCGGGCGTTCTGTTGTCCGGGCAACTGATCCGTATGCTGCGCTCGCGGTTCGGCGAGCTGGTCCTGCTCCGCGTGGCGCAGGCGGGCGTGGCGGTCGCCGCCATGCTGATGCTGATGCTGCTGTACGTCCGCACCCCGGCCCAGGTCTATGTCGCGCAGCTCGCGATCACGATCCCGCTGATCGTGGCGATTTCCGTTTCGCCCACCTTCCTCCAGAACATCGCGCCCGGCGCTTACCGCGCGCGTGTCATCGCAATGGGCGGCCTCGTCTATGTCGTGCTCAACGCCGTGACCCCGATCGCCGTCGGCATGATCTCCGATTCCGGTTTCGGCCGCTCGAATGGCCTTTATCCGTCGATGCTGGTGATCGCGCTGCCGTGCGCGCTGGCGGGGGTGGCGTTGCTGGAGCTTGCTTCACGCACTCTCGCCGACACCTTCGCCGCGGCGCGCGAGCACGATCAGGCCGATGAGGAAGATGCGAACATATATCGTGGAATAGTGGAGAGCCCGGCGTGACAAGCATGACCGAAGCGCGGAATGTCGAGGCCGTGATCCGCAATCTGCTGCGCGCCGCCGGCGAGGGCGACCTCGCCACGGTGGAGGAGTCGCTGGCCGATGATCTCGTCCTGTTCAAGGTGGGGCATGTGCGCGGCCGCGCCGATCTGCTGGGGGCGGTGCGCGACTTCACGGCGCGGGGCGGCTCGGCGCGCTATGCGCTTTCCGGCGTGACCACCCGAGTCGAGGGCGATCTGGCGACGGTCCGGTTCCGCTCGGCGGCCGAAATCGCGATTCCCGGCGAGCCGCTGCGCCGCCCGCGCTGGCTCGAGAGCGTCGAACTCGTGCGCACCGACCGCTGGCGCATCAGCTTCTATCATTCGACCGAGGAGGCATCGGCGTGAGCGTGGACGGCGATCCGCCGGCGGCGCGGCCGCTCTGGGCATGGAACGGCGAGCATCGCGAGCTGCCGCCGTTCGGACTCGTCGACGCCGCTACGCTAAGGCGCGATCTCACCGCCGCGGCGGACGCCTGCGAGGAGCGGCTGCGGTTGATCGCGCAGGAGGCCGCCCCGCCGACATTCGAGAACAGCATTCTGGCGATCGACGCGGCGCGCGCCGATCTCGATCGCGTCCGCGCCTTGATGGCGCATCAGGCGGCGACGATGGGCGCCCCGGAAATCCGCGCCCTCGACGCGGAACTCGTGCCGGCGATCGGCGCGCGGATCGACGCCGCGATGCTGGAACCCGCGATGGTCGAGCGGATCAATGCGCTGAGGGCGAGCGCGGGCCATGCCGAACTGGGAGACGAGGAGCGGCGTGCGGTGGAGCTGCTGCACGAGCGCCTGGCGCGCAACGGCGGTGCGCTGGACGCCCAAGGCCGCGCGCGGCTGACCGAAATCAACGCCCGGCTGGCTGCGCAGATCACGCGGTTCGCCCAAAATATCACCGCCGAGGAAAACGAGAAGTTCCTGCTCGTAACGGATGAGGCCGAGCTGGACGGGCTGGACGACGCGATCCGCAGCGCCGCGGCGCGGCTGGCGGCCGAGCGGGGGCACCCGAACGCCTGGGCGCTGGCGAACCAGCGGCCGGTGGTCTGGGCGACGCTGGCCGCGGCGCGGAACCGCAATCTGCGCAAGCGGTTGTGGAGCATGTGGACGACCCGATGCGACAGCGAGGGTCCGAACGACAACCGGCCGGTGATGAAGGAGATTCTGCGGCTGCGTCAGGACAAGGCCCGGCTGCTCGGCTATCCCGATTTCGCGCATTTCGCGCTCGCCGGCCGGATGGCGAGGAACCCGGAGACGGCATCAGCGCTGCTCGCCGAGACGTGGCGGCGCGTGCTTCCGCTCACCGAGCGGCGCATCGCGGAAATGACCGAACTCGCCCATATCGACGGCATCAACGGACCGATCGAGCCGTGGGATCGGTTTTATTACGAAGAGCGGCTGCGCCAGGCGCGCTTCGGGCTCGATACCTCGGTGCTCCGGCCGTATCTGACGATCGAGGGCGTGACGGCGGCGATGTTCGAGGCCGCATCGCGCCTGCACGGCATCGATTTCATCCCGCGCCCCGATGTCGCCGTATCCCATCCTGACGTGGTCGCCTATGCGGTCGAGCGCGAGGGTGCGCTGATCGGCATGCTCTACCTCGATGTGATCGGCCGCCCCGGGAAGCGCGTCGGCTCCTGGGTGCAGCCTTTCCAGTCGGCTTCCGTGCTGGACGGCGGAACGCTGCCGGTCTGCGCCGTGGTGTCCAGCGTGCCGCCGGGGGTGGAGGGCAAGCCGGCGGGGATGATGTGGTCGCACGCGGTCGCGCTGTTTCACGAGCTCGGCCATGCGCTGCACGGGCTGCTGGCGCGCACGCGCTACCCTTCGATCGGCTGGATCGAGGTCGCATGGGATTTCATCGAGCTGCCGTCCCTGCTCAACGAGCGCTGGATCGAAGACGAGGCGTTGCTCCAGCGGCGCCTGCGGCACGCCGAAACCGGGGCGCCGCTCCCGCCGGAACTGCTCGCCAAGGCCTTCGAGGCGGCGCGGCACGATCGCGTCTTCAGCGTGACGCTGGATTATCTGTCGGGCGCCGCGATCGATCTGGCGCTCCACGCTCTGCCCGATGGCGCGGCATCCGATGTGGCGGCGGTGGAGCGTGAAACATTGTCGCGGCTCGGCATGCCCCACGCGATCGATCAGATGATGCGGCCGCCGCATTTCTTTCACCTCTTTTCCGAAGCCTATGCCGCCGGGGTCTATTCCTATCTCTGGAGCGACGTGATGGCGGCCGATGTCGCGGAGGTCTTCCACCAGGCGCCTGGCGGTCTGTACGATGCGGAAACCGCTGCGCGCTGGCGCGACCTGGTGCTGACGATCGGCGCGAGCGTTCCGGCCGACGAGGCGTTCCGCCGTTTCCTGGGCCGTGATCCTGCGCCGGACGCCCTGTTCCGCCGCTTCGGCATGGCGGCATGACAGACCGGGAAGCGCGCTTCGAAGCCTATCTCCGCCGCCACGAATTGTGCCGCGGCGGGCGGGTGAGGCCGGTCTGGAGCGAGGACGGCCGGGCTTTGCTGGCCGGCGAAGGCGAAAAGCGCGTCCGGATCGACGGCGCGACAGGCGAGATAACCCCGTCTCCCGCGCCGCAAGCGCCGCCGTTCGCGCCCGAGAGCTGGATGCGCGGCGGCTATATCGGGCCGATGCCGACGTTCGAAGTTCCGTCGCCCGACGGCCGCTGGCTGGCTTCTGTGCGCGACGGAGAAATCGTCCTGCGATCCACAGACGACGGCGGCATCCGCACGCTGACTACAGGCGCGACCGATGATCTCGCCTGGGATATGGAGGCGCCCCGCGGGCGCATCCTGCCCGGCCTGCTGGTCGAAACGGTCTCGATCTCGCCGTGGCGGCCGGATGGCGGCGCGCTGTTCGCCTGTCGCCGCGATATCGGCGGCGTGTTCCGTATCCCGACGATGCACTGGCTCGGCGAACGCGAGCATGTGGAGTTCACGCCGTTCGAGAAGGCCGGCGCGCGGATCGATCGCTACCGTCCCATTATCATTCCGCTCGACGGTGATCCGGTGGCGGTCGCGATCGGGCCGGTCGAGGATCGCTATGTGCAGCTTCTCGGCTGGCGGCCGGACGGCAGCGAGGCGCTCGTGATCGCCTATGATCGCGACATGCGCCGCGCCGAGATCATCGCCGCCGACGGCGCGAGCGGAGCGGTCCGGACGCTGCTCGTCGAGCAATCCGATACCTTCCTGCGCATCCAGCACGACACGCTTCTCTCCGCCGCGCACGGTTTCGCGTTGCTTCCGGACGGCGGGTTCCTCTGGCTGAGCGCGCGCGACGGCTGGAATCATATCTATCGATACGACGCCGACGGCGCGCCGCTCGGCAGGCTGACCGAGGGTGCGTGGCCGGTCCATGACATCGTCCATGTCGGAGCCGACGGCTTCGTTTATTTCACCGCCGCGCACGACATGACACGTCCCTATGACATCCACGTCTGCCGCGTTCCGCTCGATGGCGGCGCGGTCGAGCGGCTGACGGACCTGCCGGGCGTACACCGACCGAGCTTCTCGCCTACAGGCGAAGTTTTTCTCGACGTACACAGCGCGGTTGACCGGCCGTGGGCCAGCGATCTCCGTCGCGCTGGCGGCCGGTTCGTCGCACGAATCGGGACGATGGACATCGCGCCGCTTATCGACGCAGGCTATGCCGCGCCCGAGGAGTTCACCGTTACGGCCGCCGACGGCGATACCGAATTGTGGGGCGTCCTCTACAAGCCCGCCGATTTCGATCCGGCGAAGCGCTATCCGGTGATCGAGCATATCTATGGCGGCCCGCAACTCGTCGCGACGGCGCATCATTTCGCGATCGGCGAGCAAAAGGCGCGCAATCTCGCCTGGGCGCTCGCGCAGCGCGGCTATATCGTCGTCACGCTCGACGCGCGCGGCACGCCGGGGCGCGGCAAGGCTTTCCAGGATGTCGTTTACGGCGCCTGGGGCGTGCATGAGATCGCCGACCATGCGGGCGCCATTCGCCAGCTCGCCGCGCGTCATCCCTGGATGGACCTTACCCGCGTCGGCATCGTCGGCCATTCCTGGGGCGGCTATTTCTCCACCGCCGCCCTGATGCAGGCGCCGGAGCTGTATTCCGTCGCGGTGTCGTCCTCGCCCGGCTACAGGCCGTGGGAGTCGATCCTGTACGAACCCTATCTCGGCCTGCCCGCCGGCAATGCCGGAGCCTATGATCGCGCCGATCTCACCCAGCATGCCGCCGATCTTCGGGGAAAGCTGCTGCTGGTCGCGGGAACATCGGAATATGGCCCGATCTCCGACGCCATGAAGATGTCGCGCGCGCTGATCGACGCCGGCATCCAGCACGAGTTCGCCGTCCTTCCAGGAGAAGTTCACAGCTATTCCGGCGCAACGGAGGATTATTTCATCGCCAAGGCGGCGGCATTCCTCGATCGCTGCTTGCAACCGGGAGGGGATGCCGCGTGACGGACGCCGAGACGGTCTTCAACACGCACAGCGAAATGGCCGATGCGCCGCCTGTCGCCTGCTGGGAGGCATTCATCGATCGCGCGCGCTGGATGGATACGTTCGGCGGGCGGATGCTGGTGAGCGGGATCGACGGCATGCCCGGCGCGATCGCCGAGGTGAGGATGGCGGTCGAGGGAACGCCCGTTCGGCGTGAAGAGATCCTGCTCTGCGATCCCGCGCGCCGGCTGGTGGTGCGGATCACCGCCGCCGGGACGGCGATGGCCGCGCACGCCGACTTCCGGTTCGATCCGGTCGGCGAAGGCTGCCGCATCGAGGCTTCGATCCACAGCTGGATGCCCGGATCGACGGACAAGGATCGGGCGCGAATGCGCGCCATGACTCAGGAGAAGATCGCGACAGATTTCGGGCGGCTGCGCGACGTTCTGAGCGGCGCGCGATGACCGCTCGCCTGCTCGCCTTTCTGAGCCGCGATTGGGCCGGCCTGGCCATCGCTCTGGCGATGCTGCTGCTCGGCGGAGGCGTGGCGGCCGCCACCGCGGGCTCCGTTCGGGTGATCGCCATCGTTGTGACCGCCGTGGCGCTGTTGCTCGGCATCGGCGCGCTCCGCCATCTCGCCGATCGCGTTCGCGTGCGGCGCGCCTGTCCGCCGCCGGGACGGCTGGTCGATGTCGGCGGATTCCGTCTCCATGTTCTTGCCGAAGGCCCGCACGATGCCGGGCCGCCGCTTGTCTGGTTCGGCGGCGGCCATGCGAGCGGCGCGGCGATGTATTATCTCCATGCCGCGTTTCGACCGAAGCGGCGCTCGATCCTCGTCGATCGGCCCGGCTCCGGCTGGAGCGACGCGGGGCCATTCCCGCGCAGCACCATGCGCGAGGCGGCGGAGATCATCGCCGCGCTCGATGCCGCGGGAGAGAGCGGCCCGTTCATTCTCGTCGGCTATTCGTTCGGCGGTTTGCTGGCGGCGAACATCGCGCGGCGACGGCCGGACCTGGTGGCGCAACTCGTGCTGTTCGACGCAACGCCGCTCGACACGATCGTTTACGGCCCCCGTCTGGGCGCCCTGAAGCAGATGCGGCGGGACATGCTCGGCACGGCGTTGCTTCGGCTGTTCGGCTATCGCGGGCATCTTTCATACCGCCGCGCGCGAGGGAATGCGGCCCATGCGGAGGCGATGACGCGTGCGGCGGCCCTCAATGGCGAGGCGCATGTCGCCAACGAGGCGGCCGAGCGCGTCAGCAAAAGCGATCTGGCCGCTTATTCCATCTTCCGGGAATTATCGCCCGAAGGCGTCGCCGCGGCGGGATGGGAAACGGTCGTGTACGACGGCGACCTGGGCGACCTGCCTCTTGTGCTCGTAGCGCCGGGAGACGCGAACGAAGTTGTTTCCGAGCCCGAGATAGCCGGTGCGAGCAGCAGCGAGAGCCGACGCATGTTGCGCTTCTTCGCGCTCTCGCGAGAGCGCTACATGGCGGCGTCGTCCAATTCCCGAAGGATAGCCACACCCGCCGGGACCACCCACCAATTCGTGACCGAAGTTCCGGATTTCGTAATAAACCTGATCGAATCTCTTATAAGCTCGTCGGTGTAGAGACGATGATTTGCGGCTGGACCGGATAGCCTCGTCGGCTATCAATGATGCGGCTGCCGTCGTCGTGATCGCCGATCGGATGAACCGGATTGCCTCGCCTGCTCCGAACGGGTAGCAGAGCCCGATCAATCAGGGCCGGTTGTCAAACGCGTTTTCCGGACCGGGCCAAGCGGTTGAAATGCGGGTATAGCTCAATGGTAGAGCACTAGCCTTCCAAGCTTGTGATACGGGTTCGATCCCCGTTACCCGCTCCATCCCTGCTCGCCCGAGCGCTTCGGCTATCGGGCGGGGCATCCGGCAGCCATGCATTGATCAATGCGCAGGCCGCTGCCGCCGCCTGATCCGAGGTGAAGGCGCCGCCGTCGAGCGACAGCTCCAGCCACAGGCCGTCGATCAGCGCCGCCATCGCCACCGCCGCCATGCGAAGGTTCGCGGCCGCGGGCAGGCAGGGGGCGAGCAGCGTCTCGATATCGGCGCAGTAAGCGGCATAGACGTCGCGATGCGCCTCGGCGACGGGGCCGCTCGTCTTGGTCAGGCCCCAGAAGCCGATCCAGGTGGCGAGCAGATCGGGCTCCAGCACTGGTGGCCGGAAGCTCGCCTCGACATAGGCGTTGAGCGCCGCGCGCGGGTCCGCCTCCCGTTTCGCCGCAGCCATCTGCGCCACGCCGATCCGGCCGGCGAGCGCGCGATAGGCCTCCGCGATCAACGCCTCCACGCCGCCGAAATGGTGCGCGACCAGCCCGGCGGACACATCCGCCTCCCGGGCGATGGTGCGAACCGAAACGCCCGCCGCGCCGTAACGCGCCAGCGCGCGCACCGTCGCCTCGATCAGCGCGCGGCGGCGCGTTTCGGCATCCTCGCGGGTGAAGCGCTTGCGGGAGGGCGGCGGGGCGACGTCGTGCATCGCCCGACCCTAGCGCGCGCGCGGTCGCCGGGCTAGGCAGCGCCGCATGGCCGCGCTCGACATCCATATCGCCGCCGCGCTGGAGCGGATCGACCGGCGCGGCGAACGCCGTCGCCTCGTTCCCGTCAGCCCCGCCGGAGAGGGCGCGGTGATGCGGGGCGGCCGCGCGCTCGTCGATTTCTCCAGCAACGATTATCTCGGCCTCGCCCGCCATCCGCTGCTCGTCGAGCGGGCGCGCGAGTGGACGGCGCGACTCGGCGCGGGCGCGGGAGCCTCGCGCCTCGTCACCGGCACGCGCGGCGCGCATCTCGCAGTGGAAGCGCGAATCGCCGCCTTCAAGGGCATGGAGGCGGCCCTGCTGTTCCCGACCGGGTGGCAGGCCAACGCCGCCGTGCTCGCAGCGCTGCTCCGCGCGGGCCCGGCCACGCTGCTGTTCACCGATAGGCTGATCCACAACAGCCTGCACGCGGGCGCGACCGGGCATCGCCAGATCCGCTTCCGTCACAATGACTGCGATCATCTCGCCGCGCTGCTGGAGGAGCGGCGGGACGATCCCGCGCCGAAGCTGATCGTCACCGAAAGCGTGTTCAGCATGGACGGGGACCGCGCCGATCTCGCGCGTCTGGCGGGGCTCGCCCGCGCGCACGACGCCTTCCTCTATGTCGACGAGGCGCACGCGACCGGCGTGCTGGGGCCGCAAGGGCGCGGGCTTTCGGCGGAGCATCCGGGCGCGGCCGATCTCGTCATGGGCACCTTCAGCAAGGCGTTCGGCTGCTACGGGGCCTATGTGGCGGGCGGCCAGGCGCTGATCGACTATCTCGTCAGCGCCTGCGGCGGCTTCATCTTTTCGACCGCGCCGCCGCCCGCGATGCTGGGCGCGATCGACGCCGCGCTCGATCTCGTGCCGGAGATGGAGGCGGAGCGGACGCGGCTGGCGACCGCCGCCGATCATCTGCGCGCGCGGCTGACCGAGGCGGGGATCGACACCGGCGGCTCCTCCACCCAGATCGTGCCCGCGATCGTCGGCGAGGCGGAGGCCGCGCTGGCCTTGGCGCGGGAACTGGAGGAGGACGGGCTGCTGGCGATGGCGATCCGCCCGCCGACCGTTCCGGCGGGGACGAGTCGCCTGCGGATCGCGCTCAGCGCCGCGCACGCCCAGGCCGATATCGATCTCCTCGCCGATCGCCTGATCGCAAGGGCCGCGCGGCGATGAGGCTGCTGCTCCACCACGGCTGGGGGTTCGACGCGCGCCTGTGGGAGCCGCTCCGCGCCGCCCTGCCCGGCATCGAGGCGGCGGCGGTGGATCGCGGCTATTTCGGTGACCGCGTCGAAGCGCCGGGAGGGGGCGGCCCCTGGCTCGCTGTCGGCCATTCGCTCGGTGCGGCGATGCTGCTCGCCGATCCGCCGCCGGGCTGCGTGGGGCTGGTCGCGATCAACGGCTTCGATCGTTTCACCGGCGAGGGCGCGACGCCGGAACGGGTTCTTGAACGGATGCAGACGCGGTTTGAAGAAGCTCCCGACGAGGTGCTGACCGCCTTTCGAGCCCGCTGCGGCGCACCGCCCGCGCCGGTGATCGTCGATCACGGGCGCCTCGCCGCCGATCTCGCCCTGCTCGCCGCCATCGACCTGCGCGGCCGTCGCGCGCCTTTCCCGATCCTCTCGCTGCAAGGCGCGGCCGATCCGATCCTGCGGCCCGATCTCCGGGCCGAGGCGTTCGCGGGCGCAACGATCGTCCAGCATCCGCAGGCCGGCCATCTCCTGCCGCTCACCCATGCCGAATGGTGCGCCGATCGCATCCGCGCCTTCGCAGGCGTGGCCGCATGAGCATCGCCGCCGCCTTCGATCGCGCGCGCGATTATGACGCCCACGCGGGCGTGCAGCGTGCGGTGGCGGACGCGCTCGCCGAGCGCATCCTGCGTCTGCCTCTGCCCGAACGCCCGCGCGTGCTGGAGATCGGCTGCGGCACCGGCTTTCTCGGGCAGGCGCTGATCGACCGCCTGCCGGGCGCGCGCTGGCTGATGACCGACATCGCGCCCGGCATGATCGCGCGGGCGCGGGCGCGTTTCGGAAACCGGGCGGACTATGCCGTGATGGACGGGGAGGCCCCGAGCGTCTCCGGCCCGTTCGACCTGATCTGCTCCAGCCTCGCCGCGCAATGGTTCGCCGATTTGCCCGCCGCACTCGGCCGGCTGACCCGATTGCTCGCGCCGGGCGGCTATCTGGCGCTGGCGACCCTGGCGGGCGAGAGTTTCGCCGAATGGCGCGCCGCCCACCCGGAGGGCTGCGAACCCGGCCTGCGCCGCCATCCCGCTATCGCCGCTCTCCGCGTCCTCGGTGCGGAGGTGGAGGAGGAAAGGCGGCGCGTGCCCCACGCCGACGCGCGCGCTTTCCTCCGCTCGCTGAAGGCGATCGGGGCGGGCACGCCGCGCCCCGGCCATCGCCCGCTCGGCCCCGCCGCGCTCAAGCAGACGATGCGGCGCTTCGAGGCGGAAGGCGCGATCGCCACTTACCACATCGCCTATCTGACCATCGCGAGGCCTTTATGAGAATCGTCGTCACCGGCACCGATACCGGCATCGGCAAGACGGTGTTCGCCGCCGCGCTCGCCGCGGCGCTGGGGGCGGCTTACTGGAAGCCGATCCAGTCCGGCCTGGAGGACGGGGCGGATACCGACACCGCCTCGCGCCTCGGCGTCCGCACGCTGCTGCCCGAAGCCTATCGCCTGACCCAGCCGCTTTCCCCGCACCGCGCCGCCGAGCTGGACGGGGTGACGATCGACCCCGCCCGCCTGACCCCGCCCGACGCCGATCCGCTGGTGATCGAAGGCGCGGGCGGCGTGCTGGTGCCGGTGACGCGCGATCTGCTGTTCGCCGATCTGTTCGCGCGCTGGGCTCTGCCGACGGTGCTGGTGTCGCGCACCACGCTCGGCACGATCAACCACAGCCTGCTCTCGATCGAGGCGCTCAAGCGGCGCGGCGTGCCGCTGCTCGGCGTCGCCTTCGTGGGCGAGGCCAATGAGGATAACGAGGCGACGATCGCCGCGATCGGCGGCGTGAGGCGGTTGGGTCGCTTGCCGCGCCTTGATCGGCTGGAGCCGGAGCCTTTAGGAGAGGCGTTCCGCACGCATTTCCACCTCGACGATTTCAGAAAACCGTTCGCGCTGAGCGAAGTCGAGGCGCCGGCCCCTTGACTTCGCTCGGGGCGAACGGAGAATGAGCTATGACCGAATCCCCCGTCTGGCACCCCTTCACCCAACATGGCCTGGGCGAGCCCATCCCGCTCGTCACCCATGCTGAAGGCGCGGCGCTCTACACCGCGGACGGGCGGCGGATCGTGGACGCCATCTCCTCCTGGTGGGTGACGACGCACGGCCACCGCAACCCCCGCATCATGGCCGCGATCGCCGAGCAGACGGCGAAGCTCGATCAGATCATCTTCGCGGGATGGACGCACGAGCCCGCCGAGGCGCTGGCGCGCGAGCTTCGCGCCATGATGCCGCCCTCGCTCACCCGCGTCTTCTATTCGGATTCGGGTTCCACCTCGGTCGAGGTGGCGCTCAAGATGGCGCTCGGCTTCTGGCTCAACCGGGGCGAGCCCCGGCACCGCATCCTGACGCTCGAGCACGGCTATCACGGCGACACGATCGGCGGCATGTCGGTCGGCGCGCGCGGCGTCTATAACCGCGCCTATCAGCCGCTGTTGTTCGAGGTGGAGACGCTGCCCTTCCCGGCGAGCGACGGCCGGGCCACGCTCGACGCGATCGAGCGCGCCGCCGCGTTGCCGGACAAGCCCGCGGCGCTGATCCTGGAGCCGCTGCTGCTCGGCGCGGGGGGGATGCTGATCTACCCGCCCCCCACTCTCGCCGCGATCGCCGAGACCTGCGCGCATCACCGCATCCTGCTGATCGCC
>DASSTK010000425.1:0-3327 GCA_035707945.1 Sphingomonas sp. | reverse complement strand
CTGAGGTCGGTAGCCGCCCGATTCGCTGATCGAGAGGATCTTCTTGACGCTGAGGCCCGCCGCCTTCGCATAAAGCTCGGCGCGGGCGCGGGCTTTCCTCATCGCCTGCGCGCGCGCCTCGTCCAGCGCCTGATCGGGATGCTCCAGCGCGAAATCGGGGCCGGAAATCTGGTTCACGCCCTGGCCCACCAGCGCATCCAGGATCGGACCGGCGCGCTTGATGTCATGGAAGACGACGGAAAGCTGGTTGGTCGCCTGATAGCCGGTGATGACCGGCGGCTGGTTCTCGCCGTAGCGATATTGCGGCTGAAGGCTGAGCGAGGAGGTGCGGATGTCGGCGTCCGCCACGCCCGCCCGCTTGAGCGCGGCGACGGCCGCCGCCATCCGCTGCGCATTCTCCTGCATCGCCGCCTGGGCGGTGGCCGCCTGCGTCACCACGCCCGCCGTCACGGTGGCGATATCGGGCGCGCGCGTCACCTCGCCTTCGGTGGTGATGTCGAGGCGGGTGCCGGTGATCGGCGCGATCGCTTCATCGGCCTGCGCGGCGGCGGGTGCGACGAGCGCTGTGGCGACCACGGCGGCGAGCAGCGCGCGAGGGGCAAGGTGACGCATGATGGTTTCTCCCGGATCAGGCCGGGCGGACCCTGCCCGGCGGCCCGGAAGGTCGTCCATCGCGGCTCAACCGTCAATGAACGCGCCGGCAAGGGCCGGTTAACCCGCGTCTTGGCAGAGGTTTCCGCTTCCCTCGCAGGGGGCTTTCTGGCATGGCGCGACGCGCACTCCGGCCGCGAAACGACACGCTTGATGCCAGTGCCTTATTCGGATAATACACTGTTGATCGGCCCCGGCTGAACGGGCGACATGAGCGCATGGACAAAAGCATGAACATCGAGAACGGCCGCTGGGGCGCCGAGACGCGGGATGAGGGCGATTTCGACGCGGCCACCCGGCGCAAGCGGCGGCGGCTGATCCTGATCGCGGCGGGGATCGTCATCCTCGTCGGCCTGATCGCCTTCGCGCTGGGCCACAAGAAGCCGGCGGACAACAGCGCGCCCACCCTGCCCACCGTTTCGGTGATGAAGCCGGGCCTGAGCCCCGTCGCCAACGCGATCACCGCCACCGGCACGCTTTCCGCCCGGCGCGACATGCCGGTGGGCATCGCCGGCGCGGGCGGCAAGGTCAGCCGCGTGCTGGTCGATGCGGGAGACTGGGTGAAGGCCGGCCAGGTGCTCGCCACCGTCGATCCGGCGGTGCAGTCCGCCCAGGTGGCGCAGATGAAGGCGCAGATCGCCTCCGCGCAAGCCGACGCCCAGCTCGCCCAGAGCAATCTCGATCGCGCCGAGGCGCTCGTCTCGCGCGGCTTCATCAGCAAGGCGGATATCGACGCCAAGCGCGCCGCGCGCGACGGCGCCGTCGCCAAGGTCAACCTCGCCCGCGCGCAGTATCGCGAGCAGGCCGCCCAGCTCGGCCGCCTGGACGTGCGCGCGCCGGACGCGGGCCTGGTGCTCCAGCGCAATGTCGAGCCCGGCCAGATCGTGAGCTCCGGCTCGCCCGCGCTGTTCGACATCGCCAAGGACGGCATGTTCGAGATGCAGGCCAAGCTCGCCGAGCAGGATCTCGCCGCCGTTCATGTCGGCATGCCCGCGCAGGTGACGCCGGTGGGATCGAACAAGAGCTTCGACGGCACGGTTTGGCAGGTTTCGCCGATCATCGATCCGACGACGCGGCAGGGCACCGCGCGCATCGCCGTGCCCTATGCCCCCGCGATCCGGCCGGGCGGCTTCGCCACCGCCTTCTTCACCGCCGATCACCGGCAGGCTCCGGTGCTGCCCGAATCCGCCATCCTGAGCGACGAGAAGGGCAATTACGTCTATATCATCGACAAGGATGACCGGGTGGTGCGCCGCGACGTGAAGATCGGCGACGTCTCCGACAAGGGCATCGCCATCCTGGGCGGCCTGACGGGCGAGGAGCGGGTGGTCGTCTCCGCCGGGGCTTTCCTCAATCCGGGCGAGAAGGTCATCCCGGACCTGAAGCGTCCGAGCTGAGGCGGGGACGAAGGAGCAAGCCGATGCTGCGCAACATCTCCGCCCATTCGATCCGCAACCCCGTCCCCGCGCTGGTGCTGTTCGCGGCGCTGACCCTGGCGGGCCTCGTCTCCTTCATGCGGATGCAGGTGAACGAAAATCCGGACATCAGCTTTCCCGGCGTGATCGTCGACGTCGCCCAGCCGGGCGCCGCGCCGAGCGAGATGGAAACGCAGGTGACGCAACGCGTGGAGGCGGCGGTCCGCGGCATTCCCGGCGTCGACGAGATCGATTCGACCATCAACGAAGGCGATTCCAGCACCTTCGTCCAGTTCGACATCGGCATTCCGGTCGATCGCGCGGTGAACGACGTGCGCGAAGCGGTCTCCCGCATCCGCAGCGAGCTGCCCGAGGGCATTCTCGAGCCGCAGATCAGCCGGGTGGACGTTGACGGCGACCCGATCGCCTTCATGTCGGTCGAGTCCACCTCGATGACGCTCGAGCAGCTTTCCTGGTATGTGGACAACACCATCGCCCGCAAGCTGCTCGCCATCCCCGGCATGGCGACGGTGGAGCGGGCCGGCGGCGTCAGCCGCGAGATCCGGGTCGTGCTCGATCCCGCCAAGATGCAGGCGCAGGGCATCACCGCCAGCCAGGTCAACCAGCAGCTCCGGCTGATGAACGTGAACGCCGCCGGCGGCCGCGCCGAGATCGCGGGGGCCGAGCAATCGGTGCGCGTGCTGGGCAATGCCGAGGACGCCTATGCGCTGAGCCAGAAGCAGGTGCAGCTTTCCTCCGGCCGCACCATCAAGCTCGCCGATATCGCCACCGTGCGCGACGCCTATGCCGAGCAGCGCGACATGGCGAAGATGAACGGCCGTCAGGTGCTGAGCTTCGATATCCAGAAGGCCAAGGGCTATTCGGACGTCACCGTTTACAACAAGGCGATGGACGCGCTGAAGGAGATCCAGAAAGCCAATCCGAACGTCCACTTCACCCAGCTCTACACCAGCGTCGATTACACCAAGATGCAGTATAAATCCGCCATCCACGCGATGGTGGAAGGCGCGGTGCTGGCGGTGCTGGTGGTGTTCTTCTTCCTGCGCGACTGGCGCGCCACCGTCATCTCCGCGCTCGCCATCCCGCTCTCCTGCATCCCGACCTTCTGGGCGATGGACCAGATGGGCTTCACGCTGAACGGCCTCTCGCTCCTCGCGCTCAGCCTGGTGGCGGGCGTGCTGGTGGACGATGCGATCGTGGAGATCGAGAATATCGTGCGCCACATGCGGATGGGCAAATC
>DASSTK010000424.1:0-5388 GCA_035707945.1 Sphingomonas sp. | reverse complement strand
GAATAGTCGAACTCCATCAGCACGTCGGAGCCGACGATGCCGAGCTGCGCCGCGCCGTGGGCGACGAAGGTGGCGACATCGAAGGCGCGCACCCGGATCAGCTCGATGTCCGGCCGGTCCGTCCCGAACCGCAGCGCGCGGGAATCCTCGTCGAAGAAGGCGGGCTCGGGTCGGATGCCGGCGCGCGCGAGGAGCGGCTGGGCTTCGCCCAGGATGCGCCCCTTGGGCACGGCGAGGATCAACGGCTCCGGCATGGCGCGGCGGCAGATAGCGGGCGCGGCCTTCACTCGCAAGGAAAGGCCGGGCAGGCGATGGGGTTGCGCCCTCGAATCGATGCGTTAGAGCCGGCGGCGATGGTTAAGGATGCGCCGGATCAGCCCGTGGAGGGTCGCTTCGCCGAGGGCGAGCATCGCTTTCCGGTGCGCGTCTATTTCGAGGACACCGATCTGTCCGGCGTCGTCTATCACGCCAATTATCTGCGCTTCATGGAGCGCGCGCGATCGGACATGCTGCGCGTCGCAGGCATTGACCAGCGCGCCGCATTCGAAGCCGGGATCGGCTTCTATGCGATCGCGGACATCGCCATCCGCTATCGCGCCCCCGCCCGGCTTGATGACGCGTTGATCGTGATCAGCAAGGTCATGGATACAAGGGCCGCTTCCTGCGTCATTCATCAGAGAGTCATGCGGGGAGGGGTGACAGTGGCGGAGGCGGATGTCACCGCCGCCTTCGTCGCGCCCGACGGGCGGCCGCGGCGGCAGCCCACGGAATGGATCGACGCTTTCCGGCGTCTGCAAGGGGAAGACCGAGACACATGATTCCGCATCTGGCGACCGATCCCGCGACCATGTCGCCGATCGCGCTGTTCCTCCAGGCCGATATCGTGGTGAAGATCGTCATGGCGGGCCTGCTCGCCGCCTCGATCTGGACATGGGCGATCATCCTCTCCCACGGCGCGCGGCTGAAGCGGCTCTCGGCCCGAAGCGCGAAGTTCGAGCGCGATTTCCGCGCCGCCGAGGATATCGACAATTTCTACACCGCCCATCGTTCGAGCGATCTGCCCACCGCCCGGGTGCTGGCGGCCGGCGTCACCGAATGGCGGCGCTCGACGGCGGGGCGGCGGATCGACCGCGAGGGCACCCGCGCAAGGCTCGCCACCGCGATGGGGGACGCCGCGGCGGCCGAGGTCGATCGCCTCTCCGATCGGCTGAACATCCTCGCCACGATCGGATCGGTCGCGCCCTTCGTCGGGCTGTTCGGCACGGTCTGGGGCATCATGCGCAGCTTCACCTCGATCGCGGCGCAGCAGAACACCTCGCTCGGCGTGGTCGCCCCCGGCATCGCCGAGGCGCTGTTCGCGACCGCGCTCGGCCTGTTCGCCGCCATCCCGGCGGTGATCGCCTATAACCGCCTTACCCACGGCGTGAACCGGCTGGAATCCCGCTTGCTCCGCTTCGCCGACAGCTTCCACGCCACCCTGAGCCGCGAGCTGGAGGGCGAGTGATGCTCCTTCAACCGTTCGTGTCGAGCGCAGTCGAGACACCCTTTCGAGCGCAGTCGAGAAGCCTCGGCTTCGTTCGGCTTGGCCCCTCGACTTCGCTCGGGGCGAACGGGAATAGACCGAAGGACCAGCTCTGATGGCGATGGGGCCGCTCCCCAGCCGCGGGCCGGGCCGCCGCCGCGCGCCGATGGCGGAGATCAACGTGACGCCGCTGGTGGACGTCATGCTGGTGCTGCTCATCATCTTCATGATCACCGCGCCGCTGCTGATGACGGGCGTGCCGATCAATCTGCCGGACAGCCGCGCCAAGGCGCTCGAGCAGCCGAAGAAGCCGGTGCAGATTTCCATCGACCAGCAGGGTCAGGTGTTCGTCGACGAGGATGAGGTGAGCATGGCCGCGCTTCCCGATCGTCTGGCCCAGATCGCCGGGCAGAATCCCGGGGGCGAGCCGCCGCAGATATTCCTGCGCGCCGATCGCGCGCTCGATTACGGGCGGGTCATGGCGGTGATGGGCGAGTTGAACCGCGCCGGGCTCAACAAGGTCGCGCTGGTCTCGACCGCCGGGCGCGAAGGCGAGGAATAGGCGTCCGTTCATGGAACGCGCGGAGAAACGCAGTCTGGCGATCGCCGCGGCGGGGCATGTCGCCCTGTTCGCCGCGCTGTCGCTCAGCCTGTTCTCGGCGCGCATCCCCAAGCCGCCGATCGCCGACACGATGGACGTGCAGTTCGTGAAGGAGGTCGGGCTCCGCTCGGCCGCGCCCAAGGTGGCGACCGAGGCGCCCGCGCCTTCGCAGGCCCCCGAGCAGGGGCCGCCGACCCCGGCTCCGCCGCCGCCCGCGCCGGCTCCTCAGCCGCAGCCCAGGCCCACGCCGCCGCAGCCGGCGCCCAAACCCCGGCCGACGCCGAAGCCCGCGCCTCCCAAGCCCGCGCCCAAGCCGGAGAAGCCGAAGCCCGAGCCCAAGCCCAAACCGGAAAAGGCCAAACCCGAACCGAAGGCCAAGCCCGCGCCGGAAAAACCTCAGGCCAAGCCCAAACCCGAGAAGAAAGAGAAGGGTCTTCCTTCGGATTTCCTCAAGGATCTGCAGCACGACAAGGCGGGCAAGGGCAGGGAGAAGCCCAAGGGATCGCGGCTCGGCGCTAATTTCCTGGAGGGCATCTCGGCCGACAAGGAAGGCAAGGCCAATGCGCCGCATGCCGCCACGATCAGTGCGCGTTCGCTTTCCGGGCTGGCCGCCTTGATCGCGGCGCAGGTGAAGCCCTGCTACAATCCCCCCGCCGGCGGCGCGGACTCCGGGCAGATCGTGACGCTGCTCGATATCGAGATGCGCCGCGACGGCAGCGTTGCCTCCGTCAATGTCGCGGGGCATCAGGGCGTCAACGGCAAGAACAGCGATTATGTCCGGCAGATGGATGATGCGGCCCGGCGCGCGGTGCTGCGCTGCGCCCCGCTCAAGCTGCCGGGCGATCTCTACGAAGGCGGGTGGCAGTCGCTCACCTTCAAGTTCGATCCGAGCAAGATGCAGTAAGGAGGAAATCCCCCATGCAAGCCCGCCGACTGTTCATCGCCGCCGCCGCGGCGCTGCTCGCCTCCTCCGCCGCGCTGGCGCAGGTGCCCGCCACCAAGGCCGCGCCGGGCGCGGGGCCGCAGCCGGGGCAGCGCCTCGTCGTCGACATCAACGGCGGCATCTCGCAGCCGATGCCGATCGCCATCCCCGCGATGCCGACGCCGCAGGTCAACCGCACCGAGGCGGGATCGACCGACGCGCTCGGCCGTCAGGTGGCCGAGGTCGTCACCAACGATCTCAAGGGCTCCGGCCTGTTCAAGCCGGTCTCGGCGAGCCATCCGGTCGCCTTCCCGCAGGTGACGGCGCCGGAATATGATTACTGGTCCACCACCGGCGCGTCCGCGCTCGTCCAGGGGTTCGTGCAGGCGAACAATGACGGCACGCTGACGGTCGGCTGCTACCTCTACGACGTTTACGCCAAGCAGGAGCTGACCCGGCAGGGTTTCGTGGTGAAGCCCGCCGACTGGCGGCGCGCCGCGCATAAATGCGCCGACACCGTTTACACCCGCCTCACCGGCGAAGGCCCCTATTTCGACAGCCGCGTCGTCTATGTCTCCGAAACCGGCCCCAAGAACCACCGCACCAAGCGGCTGGCGATCATGGATCAGGACGGGGCCAACCACCGCTTCCTCACCAACGGCCAGTCGATCGTGCTGACGCCGCGCTTCGCGCCCAATCAGCAGGAAATCGTCTATATGAGCTATGTGGGCAACCGCCCGCGCATCTACACCTACGAGATCGGATCGGGCCGCCAGCATCTCGTCGTCAGCTCGCCCAACATGACCTTCGCGCCGCGCTTCTCGCCGGACGGGCGCTACATCGTCTATTCGATGTCGACCGGCGCCAACACGCAGATCTACCGCATCCCCACCTCCGGCGGCGCGCCGGTGCGGCTGACCAGCGCCCCCGGCATCAACACCGCGCCCTGCTATTCGCCCGACGGCAGCAAGATCGTGTTCGAGAGCGATCGTTCGGGTGGCCAGCAAATCTATGTGATGAACGCGGACGGATCGAACCAGCACCGCATCAGCTTCGGCCCGGGCCGCCACGCGACGCCGGTGTGGAGCCCGCGCGGCGATCTGATCGCCTTCACCCGCATCGGCGGCGGCTTCGACGTGGGCGTGATGGCGCCCGACGGATCGGGCGAGCGCATCCTCACCCACGGCTGGCAGGACGAAGGGCCCACCTGGTCGCCCAACGGCCGCGTCATCATGTTCTTCCGCACGGCGCAAGGCTCCGGCCACACCAGTCTGTGGTCGATCGACCTGACCGGCGTGAACGAGCGCCACATCCCCACGCCGCTCGATGGATCCGATCCGGCCTGGGGACCGTTGCGCCCCTGAGGGTTGACCGGATGAGCCAAGTTTCGCAGCGTGCGGACGATCATGCTTTGGGGGGCGTGTTCCAATTGCATAAGGAGAAAAGACGATGATGGCACGTTCCTCCACGATCCTCGCCGCCGGGGCTCTGCTCGCGGTCGCGGGCTGCGCCAAGAAGAAGCCGGCCGAGCTTCCCCCGCCCCCGCCTTCGTCGACCATGCCCGCGCCCGAATCGTCGGGTCCGCCCGCGGGCGTCGGCAATACGGTCGTGCCGGGCTCGCGCGCCGATTTCCTCCAGCAGGTCGGCACCGACACCATCCATTTCGCCTTCGACAGCTCCTCGATCGATCCCGAGGCGCAGGGCATCCTGACCTCGCAGGCGCGCTGGCTCACCCAGCATCCCAATGTCGCGGTGACGATCGAGGGCCATTGCGACGAGCGCGGCACGCGCGAATATAACCTCGCGCTCGGCGAACGCCGCGCCAACGCCGCCAAGGATTTCCTGGTGGCGCAGGGCGTCTCGCCCGGCCGCATCTCCACGATCAGCTACGGCAAGGAGCGTCCGATCGCATTGGGCTCCAACGAGGAAGCCTGGGCCCAGAACCGCCGCGCCGTGACGGTGGTGCCGCAGTAAGTCCCTGTTTGTCGCCCCTGCGCCAGGCAGGGGCGACAATCGTTGATCAGAAAAGCTGATCGTGCGCCGTCAGAACGCCATCTCTTCGTATATCCGCCCGATATCGCCGCGCCATTCGCCGTTGTAGCGGTCGAGCAGCACTTCCGCCGGCGTCTTGCCCGTCCGCACGATCTCGCGCAACGGATCGAGGAAGCCCGTCTCGTCATCGCCCGATGCATTGAACCGCCGTCGCGCCGCAAGACCGCCGTGGGCGATCTCCAGCACGGCCTCCGCCAGCTCCCGGAAGGTCCGGCCGCCCGGCGTGCGCGTCGCGAGCGCCAGCTTCGGCACCTGATCGCGGATGCGCTGATGGTCCTCGACCGTCCAATG
>DASSTK010000423.1:0-4376 GCA_035707945.1 Sphingomonas sp. | reverse complement strand
GGCCAACGAGGGCATCATCATCATCGCCGCGACCAACCGGCCCGACGTGCTCGATCCGGCGCTGCTGCGCCCGGGCCGCTTCGACCGGCAGGTCGTGGTGCCGCGCCCCGATATCGACGGGCGCGAGAAGATCCTCGCCGTCCACATGAAGAAGGTGCCGGTCGCCCCCGACGTGGACATCCGGACCATCGCGCGCGGCACGCCCGGCTTCTCGGGCGCGGACCTCGCCAACCTCGTCAACGAAGCCGCCCTGCTCGCCGCCCGCAAGGGCAAGCGCCTCGTCGCCATGCGCGAGTTCGAGGAGGCCAAGGACAAGGTGATGATGGGCGCCGAGCGC
Organism: Sphingomonas sp.; assembly: GCA_035707945.1. Lineage (GTDB taxonomy): Bacteria > Pseudomonadota > Alphaproteobacteria > Sphingomonadales > Sphingomonadaceae > Solisphingomonas. The sequence goes on along the minus strand of DASSTK010000423.1, from coordinate 4,039 downwards.
AAGTCCATGGTCATGACCGAGGAGGAGAAGCGCGCCACCGCCTATCACGAAGCCGGCCACGCGCTCGTCTCGCTCCATGTCGAGGGCTGCGATCCGCTCCACAAGGTGACGATCATCCCGCGCGGCCGCGCGCTGGGCGTGACCTGGAACCTGCCGGAGCGGGATCGCTATTCCATGTCCATGCAGATGATGAAGGCCAGGCTGGCGCTCTGCTTCGGCGGCCGCATCGCCGAGCAGCTCATCTACGGCCAGGATCACCTCAACACCGGCGCCTCCAACGACATCCAGCAGGCCACCGACATGGCCCGTTCGATGGTGATGGAATATGGCATGAGCGAGAAGCTCGGCTGGCTGCGCTACCGCGACAATCAGGACGAGGTGTTCCTGGGCCACAGCGTCTCCCGCGCGCAGAACATGTCCGAGGAGACGGCGCGGCTGATCGACGCCGAGGTGCGCCGTCTGGTCGAGGAAGGCGAGGCGCGCGCGCGCAGCGTGCTGACCGACCATCTCGACGAACTGCACCGCCTCGCCACCGCCCTGCTCGAATATGAGACGCTGAACGGCGAGGAGGCCAAGAAGGCGATCCGCGGCGAGGATATCGGCCGCGACGACCCCTCCAGCCGCCCGCCCCAGCCGCGCGCGGCGACCGGCTCCTCCATCCCCAAGACCCGCCGCCCCGGCGGCGGCGCCTGGGGCGATCCCGCGCCGCAGGGGGCTTAGCCGCCCGGTCCTGAGGGCGACGAGGCTCATCAGCCCGCGCACATCCCCCAGCGCGAACTTCGCCTGCCGGGAGGCGAGCGCTTCCAGACCGGGCGATCGAGCGGATGAGACGCGCATCCGGCCGCCATAATCATCCTCCCCCTCCGACGATAACGCCGGCGGTTGCCGCGACACGCCTTTTGCGCCTTACTGGCGAAAGGCCATGAGGGGGCGCTGCATGAAATTGTATTTCCCGATCGCTCTGCTTCCGCTGATCCTGCTCGCCGCGCCGGGCCACGCCGCAGACACCGCCATGCAGCGCGCCGAGCGGGTGTTGGCGGCGCATCCGGTGGTGGACGGGCATAACGATCTCGCCTGGGAAATCCGGGACGGCTTCGGCGGCCATGTCGAGGCGGTCGATCTCGAGCAGGACAGCGCGCATTCCTCTCATCCGCTCCAGACCGACTGGCCGCGCGCCCGCAAGGGCCATCTCGGCGGGCAATTCTGGTCGGTCTGGATCCCGACGACGGTGACGGGGCCGGCGGCGGTCGAGATGACGCTGGAGCAGATCGACGTCGTCAAGCGGCTGATCGCGCGCTGGCCGAACGAACTGCGGGCGGCGCGCACCGCCGATGACGTGCGCGCCGCGATCAAGGCGCGCCGGATCGCCTCGCTGATCGGCGTGGAGGGCGGTCACCAGATCGATTCCAATCTCGCCGTCCTCAGAATGTACCGCGATATGGGCGTCTCCTACATGACGCTGACCCACGGCAAGAACACGCCCTGGGCGGACAGCGCCACCGACGATCCCCACGTCCACGGCCTCACCGATTTCGGCCGCGCGGTGGTGCATGAGATGAACCGGATCGGCATGATGGTTGATCTAAGCCATGTCTCGGCCGAGACGATGAAGGCGGCGATCGCCGCCTCGAAGGCGCCGGTGATCTTCTCCCATTCGAGCGCGCGGGCGGTGGACGATCATCCCCGCAACGTGCCCGACGATGTGTTGCGGCTATTGCCCGCCAACGGCGGCGTGGTGATGGTCAACGTCTATCCCGCCTTCGTGTCCGACGCCTGGCGCGAGTGGGACGCCGATCGCGCCGCCGAGCAGGCGCGGCTGAGCGCCGGCCCCGCCGGACTCGCGCTCGGCGATCCGGACAAGGCCAGGGCGATGCTGGCGGCGTGGGACAAGGCCCATCCCGAACCCGTCGTCACCGTCTCGCAAGTGGCCGATCATGTCGAGCATATCGCCCAGATCGCCGGCCGCGATCATGTCGGCATCGGCGGCGATTATGACGGGATCGACGGAACCGGCCCCAAAGGCATGAAGGGCGTCGACGGCTATCCCCTGCTCTTCGCCGAGCTGGCCCGGCGCGGCTGGAGCGACGCCGATTTGGCCAAGCTCGCGGACGGCAACATCCTGCGCGTCATGGATCGGGTGGAAGCAGTCAGCCGCGCGATGCGGAACGAGCCGCCGGGCGAGGCCCGGATCGCGGAAACGGATGCTGGGCTGAAATAATCTCGCTCATCCGTTCGCGCCGAGCGAAGTCGAGGCACGCTTCGAGAGGAGTCGAGAAGACTTGCCTTCTCGCGCCCTGCCCCTCGACTGCGCTCGGGGCGAACGGTCTTCACATGCAGACACGCCAAAAGGCCCGCGCGGGGCTGTCCCCGGCGGGCCTTGTGGTTCCGCCGCGGCCCCAAGCCGGGGCCGCCGGAGGGCCTTCAGGCGGCGGCCGCCTGCTTCTTGGCGATCTCGCGCTTCAGCTTGCGCGCGCGCTGGCTGAGATCGGCGTCCGCCGTCTTGAGCAGCCAGTTGTCGAGCCCGCCATTATGCTCGACCGAGCGCAGCCCGTGCGTCGAGACGCGCAGGCGCACCGAGGCGCCGAGCGTTTCGGACATCAGCGTCACATTCTGCAGGTTGGGCAGGAAGGTGCGCTTGGTCTTGTTGTTGGCGTGGGAGACGTTGTGGCCCACCTGACGGCCCTTGCCCGTCAGCTCGCAAATGCGCGACATGTTCGAAACCTTTAGAATCGGTTGCCCGGAAAGCCCGCGTCCCTAACCGCGATGCCCCGATCGGTCAAGTCGTGGGCGGCGCTATTCCGCCGCCACCGCCTCGCTTCCCTTCCAGCCGTCGAGGCTCCCGCGTGCGCTTTTCCCGTCACTCCAGCGCAAGCTGGGGTCTCATGCGGCGGGAACACCTTCACGAGATGCCAGCGTTCGCTGGCATGACGGATGAGCAGTCACTCCGCCGCCACGGCCTCGCTCGCCGCCTTCTCCGCCTCCAGCTCGGCGGCCTTGGCTTCGACCAGCTTGACGACATGCTCGATCATATCCTCGTCGGCGATGGTGTGGTCGGTGACGCCGGAGAGGTAGATCATGTGCTTGCCGTGGCCGCCGCCGGTCACGCCGATATCGGTCTCGCGCGCCTCGCCGGGGCCGTTGACGACACAGCCCAGCACCGACAGCGAAAGCGGCGTGGAGATATGCTTCAGCCGGTCCTCCAGCTTCTGCACGGTGCGGATCACGTCGAAGCCCTGCCGCGCGCAGGACGGGCAGGAGACGACGCGCACGCCTCGGGTCCGGATGCCGAGCGCCTTCAATATCTCGTAGCCGACGCGCACCTCCTCCTCGGGCTCGGCCGAAAGCGAGACGCGGATGGTGTCGCCGATGCCGAACCAGAGCAGCGAACCGATGCCGATCGCGCTCTTGACGGTGCCGCCGATCAGCCCGCCCGCCTCGGTGATGCCGAGATGCAGCGGGCAATCCACGGCTTCGGCGAGCTGCTGGTAGGCGGCGACGGCCAGGAACACGTCCGACGCCTTCACCGCCACCTTATATTCGCGGAAATCATTATCCTCGAGCAGCTTGATATGATCGAGCGCGCTTTCGACCAGCGCCTCGGGGCAGGGCTCGCCATATTTTTCGAGCAGATCCTTCTCGAGAGAGCCGGCGTTGACGCCGATCCGCATCGCGCAGCCATTGGCCTTGGCGGCGGCGACTACCTCCTTCACCCGCGCCTCGGAGCCGATATTGCCGGGGTTGATGCGCAGGCAGGCCGCGCCCGCGTCGGCGGCTTCGAGCGCGCGCTTGTAGTGGAAATGGATGTCCGCGACGATCGGCACGCGGGCGGCGCGGACGATCTGCTTCAAGGCGCGGGTCGAATCCTCGTCCGGGCAGGAGACGCGGATGATGTCCGCCCCCGCCTCCTCGCAGCGGCGGATCTGGTCGATCGTCGCCTTCGCGTCGGAGGTGAGCGTGTTGGTCATGGTCTGCACGGTGACGGGCGCATCGCCGCCGACGGGGACATTCCCCACCATGATCTGACGGCACGGACGACGCG
>DASSTK010000422.1:0-3270 GCA_035707945.1 Sphingomonas sp. | reverse complement strand
CGAGGCCGACCAGGCCGCCGACGATCGTGCCGTTGACGCGGATATATTGGAGATCGCGACCCACAGCCTGCTCCAGCCTGCCGGTGACGGTGCGTGCATCCCAGCCGCGCACCGTGTCCGAGACGAGGCGGACGATGCCGTCCCCGTAATTGGCGGCCACGCCCACCACCGTCCGGCGCGCGAACAGATTGATCGCGCGGCGGAGCGCGGCGTCGCGGCCCAGCGCCTGGCCGAGCGCGGCCAGCGCCTCGCCCAGCTTGCCCGCCATTACCGCTTCCGGATCGCGCGCGCCCTTCAGGATCGCGGCGCGCGCCTGCTCCCACAGCCCGTCCAGCCAGCGCGCCACCGCCGGGCTGGCGATGATCTCGTCCTTCAACCCGTTGACCCTTGCGCGCAGAGCCTCGTCCTCGCGCAGACGGCGGGCGAGATCGGCCAGCCCTTCCTCGGCCTTGCCGCGCAACGGGTGGCGCGGGTCGGTCGCCACCTCGTCGATCAGCTTGTAGAGCCCCTCGACGATCTTGTTGGAGAGCGTCTCGTCCAGCCCCGTCCAGCGCATGATCGTGCCCGCGCGCTGGCTGATCGCGTCGCGGATATATTCTTCGTTGGCCATCAGGGTGCGGCCCAGCCAGTCGATCGCGGCGTCGAGCAGGGGAATGTGGCGCTCGCGTTCGATCGCGGCTTCCAGCGCCTGCCCCAGGATCGGCGCGATATCGAGCGCGCGCAGCCGCTGGGCGGCGGCGGCGCGGATCATGCCGCCCAACCGCTCGGCGTCGAGTGCGCCGACCAGATCGGCGATCAGTCGGGAAGCCCCGGCGCGCAACCGGCTGCGCGTCGCAGCATCGCGCGCGCCGGGGCTGGTGAGGAAGCGCGCCGTCGCGCCCGCCAGATCGAGCCGCCGCATCCGCCGCGCCACCACCGAGGGGATCAGGAAATTGTCGCGCAGGAAGGCGGCGAGCGCGTCGCCGATGCGATCCTTGTTGCGCGGGATGATCGCGGTGTGGGGGATGGGAATCCCGAGCGGATGGCGGAACAGCGCCGTCACCGCGAACCAGTCGGCCAGCCCGCCGACCATCGCGGCTTCGGCGAAGGCGCGGACGAAGCCCCAGGCGGGATGATGCGGCTCCAGCGCACGCGCGATCGCGTAGAGCGCCGCCATCGCGATCAGCAGCCCGGTCGCCACCCGCCGCATCGCCGCCGGCCCCTCGCCCATGCGCCGCGCGACGGCGGCAGGGGCGGGGCGGGGGTGCGCTATTCTCTCCCCATCCTTCATGCCTTCGAAGGAAAGACGCGAGACGGCGGAAGGTTCATTCCGCCGCCTGCGGCACCTCGATCGGGCGCGGGCCGTGCCCATGCTCGCCGCCGTTGGTGAGGATGCGGCCGAGCAGGGGCCCGATCCGGCGCTCCAGCCCGTCGGCGAGGCTGAAGGCGGCCGGCACGATCACCAGCGTCAGCAGGGTGGAGGCGAGCAGGCCGCCGATCACCGTCACCGCCATCGGCGCGCGGAAGCTGCCGTCGCCCGAGAGCGAGAGCGCCACCGGCACCATGCCCGCCACCATCGCCACGGTCGTCATGATGATCGGCTGGGCGCGCTTGTGCCCTGCCTCCATGATCGCCTCGAACTTGGGCGTGCCCTTGCCCATCTCCTCGATCGCGAAATCGACGAGCAGAATCGAGTTCTTGGCGACGATGCCGAGCAGCATCAGCACGCCGATCAGCACCGAGATGGAGATGGACATGCCCGTGAGATGCAGCGCCAGCGCGCCGCCCAAGGGCGCCAGCAGCAGCGAACCCAGGTTGACGAAGGGCGGCATCACCCGGCGATACAGCAGCACCAGCACCGCGAACACCAGCATGATGCCGGAAACCAGGGCGATGATGAAGTTGGTCATCATCTCGGCCTGCCACTTCTGATCGCCGTAATTGGGCTGCTCCACCCCTTCGGGCAGATGCTTCATGATCGGCAGCGCGTTGATCGCCTTCATGGCCTCGCCCGTCACCTTGCCGGGCGCGAGATCGGCGCTGACGATCAGACGGCGTTGCTGGTTGTAACGCTTGATCTGCGAAGGCCCGTCGCCGAAGCCGACGGAGGCGACCACGCGCAGCGGCACCGATCCGCCGCTGGTGGTGGGCACCGGCAGGTTCTGGATCGTCGATATGTCGCGCCGGCTGTTCTGGTTGACGAGCACCCGGATCGGGATCTGCCGATCGGCGAGCGAGAACTTGGCGACATTCTGATCGATGTCGCCGAGCGTCGCGATGCGGATCGCGTTGGAGAGCGCCTCGGTCGAAACGCCCATGTCTGCGGCGAGATCGAAGCGCGGCTTGATGATGATCTCGGGTCGCGGCAGATCGCCGTCCACGCGCGGGGCGCGGATTTCCGGCACCGTCTTCATTTCCTTCGCCAGCTCGTCGGCGGCTTTCTGGAGCTTGTTGGGATCGTTGCTGGCGAGCAGGATCGAGATATCGCGCCCGCCGCCGCCGACCTGCGACTGGAAGTTGATCCGGGCGTCCGCGATGCGGTTCATCGCCGGCGTCATCGCCCGCTCGAATTCCACGCTGGTGCGCTTGCGATCGGGCTTGAGCGTGATGAAGATCTGCGACGAGCCGACCTTCACATGCTCGTAAGTGTCGACCACGTCGGGCTGGGTGTGCAGAATCTTCGCCGCCTCGTCCGTCACCGCCTCGGTCTGCTGCAGCGTCGCGCCGGGGGCGAGCTGGATGCGGAGCTGGCTGAAATTGTTGTTCTGCGGCGGATTGAACTGGAAGGGCAGCGTCGCGAAGGCGAAGATCGTCAGCACGAAAGCGGCGAGGCCGATCCCCATCGTCCACCAGCGATGCTTCAGCGACCAGCGCAGCACCGGCATGTAGGCGCGGATCAGCCAGTTCTCGCCATGCGGCTGTACGCCGTGGGGCTTCAGGAAATAGGCGGCGACCATCGGCGTCACCAGACGCGCGACGGCCAGGCTGAACAGCACCGCCGCCACCACCGTCAGGCCGAAATTCTTGAAGAACTGGCCCGAGATGCCCGGCATCAGGCCGACGGGCAGGAACACGCCCACGATCGACATGGTGGTGGCGACCACCGCCAGCCCGATCTCGTCGGCCGCGTCGATCGCCGCCTGATAGGCCGATTTGCCCATCCGCATGTGGCGCACGATATTCTCGATCTCCACGATCGCATCGTCCACCAGCACGCCCGCCACCAGGCTGAGCGCGAGGAGCGAGAGGCCGTTCAGCGTGAAGCCCATCTGGTCCATCGCCCAGAAGGTC
>DASSTK010000421.1:0-6322 GCA_035707945.1 Sphingomonas sp. | reverse complement strand
AAGGGCTGCGTGGCGGACGCGCAGGTCGGCGACCGGCTCGCCGCCGACGATGCGGCGGTCCTGCTCCTCGATATCGGCGCCCATCGCGCGCAGCACGGTGAACAGCCCCGCGCGCGTCGGGTTGAGGCCGACATTCCCGATCACGATCTCCGATCCCGGCACCAGCAAAGCCGCCACCGCCGGAAAGGCCGCCGAGGAAGGATCGCCCGGCACCACGATATATTGGGGCTCAAGCTCGGCCTCGCCGGTGAGCGCGATGATCCGCGTCCCGTCCGCCTTGGTCTCCACCTGCAGATCGGCCCCGAAGCCCCTGAGCATGCGTTCGCTATGGTCGCGCGTCGGCACGGGCTCGATCACGCGGGTCACGCCCGGCGTGTTGAGCCCGGCGAGCAGCACCGCCGATTTCACCTGCGCGGAGGCGACCGGCAGGCGATAGGCGATCGGCACGGCGGGGCAGATGCCGCGCACCATCAGCGGCAACCGCCCGCCGGGGCTGGCCGTCAACGCCGCGCCCATCGTGGAGAGCGGATCGATGACCCGCCCCATCGGCCGCTTCGACAGCGAAGCGTCGCCGATGAAGGTCGCGGTGATCGGATGGCTCGCCACCAGCCCCATCAGCAGCCGCGTCGAGGTGCCGGAATTGCCCATGTCGAGCGCCCGGCCCGGCTGGAGCAGCCCGCCGACGCCGACGCCGTGGACCCGCCACGCGCCGTCCTCCGCGCGCTCGATCCCGGCCCCCATCGCCCGCATCGCCGCGGCGGTGGCGAGCACGTCCTCGCCCTCCAGCAGCCCCTCGATCCGGCTCTCCCCGACCGCCAGCGCCGAGAGCATCAGCGAACGGTGCGATATCGACTTGTCGCCCGGCACGGCGACCCGGCCGGAAAGCGGTCCGGCGGCGGTCAGGCGGAGCGGTCGGGCGGGGGCTGGGCTCATCGGCGCAGGCTTTTGACAGCGGCCCGCCCCTGTGGCAAGGCGCGCCCCGAAGCGGCCGGCGGCGGACCTGCGCACCCCGGCTTCCCTTACAAATGAAACGGATGTGGACGAGACATGGTGAAGCCTGAATGGGGCGCCAAGCGGACCTGCCCGAAGTGCGGCTCCCGCTTCTACGATCTGGGCAAGGACGATCCGGTGACGTGCATCGCCTGCGGGATCCAGTGGGAGCCCGAGCCGATCCTCAAATCCAAGCAGCCGCTGCCCTTCGACGCGCCCAAGCCCGAGCCCAAGAAGGAATCGCAGGAGGAGGACAGCGATCTCTCCGAGGATCTCGACATCAACGAGGACGAGGAGCCGGCCGACGACGACAATGATCTCGGCGGCGACGACGATCTCGGTGTGAAGAAGCACGACGACGAAGACGAGCATTGAGGCGCGGAGGCGGCCCCTCGCGCCGCCTCAACACAAGGCTTGCAAGGGTGCGCGGCCTGCCCTAAAGGCGGCGCTCCCGACGCCGGGGGAACCCAGCCGGCGGCAGAAAAGCGTGGGGCCGTAGCTCAGCTGGGAGAGCGTCGCAATGGCATTGCGAAGGTCAGGGGTTCGATCCCCCTCGGCTCCACCATTTCTTTCATAAGCGGCTTTCGCGGCATGTCCGCCGCCTGCCGGGCCGACCGGCTTCGGCGGCCAACCGAACCTCCTTCACGGATCGTCGCATCGGACGGCGCGCCGATCGCTTAACCCTGTTTGTTCACGAGACAGGGAGGCGATTTGGTGGTTTAATGCCCGTGCTGACCAAGCATCGAGGAGGAAGGCATGAACGATCCGCATTCCGCTACCCTGATTGCCCGTCATGCGGGGCTCGACGCCCGAATCGCCGATGAATCGCGGCGACCCGCGCCGGACCAGGCCCTGCTGGCGCGGCTCAAGAAGCAGAAGCTGAGGATCAAGGAAGCGCTTCTGAGTATCTGAGCATCCGCAGCGGTCCCCCGCGCCGCCCGGCGCGGCGGGCCGCATCCGGAGCTCCCTTTCCCGCGAATCGAACAGGACGTTCGGGAGCGCGCCTCCCCGGAAACCGGGGGCGCGAGGCGGGCGTCGCGCCCGACGTCCGCCTTCGCGGGCGCACCCGTGAAATCGCGGCGCCCACGAACCGCGATTGCCGGACGCGCTCTCAGCGCGGTTTGAGCGGCGGGCGCTTGTGATCGGCGATGACAGGCCGGAACAGTTGCGCCCCGGGCTTTTCCGCCTTGGGCTTGCGCGCGCGGCTCTTGTCGATGGGGTGATCGAAGGCGACGCCGATCCGGCCCGCTTCCGCCCAGGCCACCGCGCCGGGCACCGTGCCCGGCCCTTCCAGCGTCACCTCGATGCGATCGCCGGGGCGGTAATCCTCGCCCACTTCGGCCATCAGCCCGCCCGAGGAGACGTTGCGCACCCGGACGGTGACGCCCTCGCCGATCTCGCCCTCATGGCGGAGCTGGGCGAGCACCAGCAGGCTGTCGCGCGTGTCGCGGCGCTGCGCCTCGGCGGCGGCGCCCGTCTCCATCGAATCCTTTCCGATCGAGTTGTTGTCCATCCTCACGCCTGCCAATGTCGCGGCCTCCCGGCCGATCGGGAGACGATTCTAACGCCCAACACTGGACGAAGCCTTAACCGCGAAGGTCAATCGTCGCGGGAAATCTTCTCGTTGCGCTCGTGCCGCTCCTGCGCCTCCACCGTCATGGTCGCGATCGGGCGGGCTTCGAGGCGCGCCAGCGAGATCGGCTCGCCCGTCACCTCGCAATAGCCATATTCCCCTTCCTCGATGCGGCGCAAGGCGGCGTCGATCTTGGCGATCAGCTTGCGCTGGCGATCCCGCGTGCGCAGCTCGATCGACCAGTCCGTCTCGCTGGAGGCGCGATCGGTGATGTCCGGCTCCCGCAGCGAATCGACCTGGAGCTGGGCCAGCGTGCCCTTGGATTCGCGAAGGATCGCGTCCTTCCAGTCGAGCAGCTTGCGCCGGAAATAGAGGGTCTGACGAGGGCCCATGAAGGGTTCGTCGGGGGAAGGCCGATAATCGTCCGGCAGAAAATCGTCTTCCGATCGTTTGTCGTTGCCCAGGGTGTCAATCGCCGTCGCCATTCAGCCCTCCGCTCTCCACTCGGGCCTCTCGCGTTGGCCGATTTTTCGCCTAACCCGGGAGGCCACCCCCGGCCGCGCCTATAGCCAGCCCCTTATCGCCGCACAAGCGGCCCGATCCGTCCTCCGGCCGCTGTGACAAAGCGGCAACGACCCTGGTGTGGCGCAAAACGGGACATTAACCACGGGGCGCGCCAAACGGCCCCTTTCCGGGACAGTCCGGCTCCGCAATGAAGGGCTGTCCGCTTGCGATTAACGGATAATTTCGCATCCTTGGCGCAAGGGAGTGGCAACAGGGGGCTTCGGCGATCGGCCGGCGCTTCCGCCAAGAACAAGAGCGAGGCGAGCAATGTCGGTTCGGATGGCCCTGGCCAAACTCTGCGCCTGCGCATGCGGCGGCGCGATCGTCGGCGGCGGCGCGGTCCACTATGCCGAGAAACCGCGTCCCCGCATCGTCCATCACAAACCCCGGGCGGTGGCGCACCGCGCGGTCGCGCACAGAGTGCGGAAGGTCACGACCACCACGACGACGACCTGCACGCCCGTCACCATCGCGGCCGCCGCGCCCCCGCCCTTCACGCCCCCTCCCTATGGCGGCGGCGCGGTTCCGCCCGCCCCGATCATCGGCTCGACCGGCGGCGGCGGGTTCATCGGCGGCTTCTTCGGCGGCGGCTTCTGGGGCGGCGGCAGCAGCGGCGGCTGGGTGATCTCGTCCACCTCGTCCAGCTCGTCGAGCGGCGGATCGACCTCCACCTCCTCGGGCGCGACAAGCTCCTCCACCTCCTCGGGCGCGACCAGCAGCTCGACATCGAGCGGCGCGACATCTACGTCCACCTCGACATCGAGCGGGGCAACCTCCTCCTCGACTTCGAGCAGCACCAGCTCGTCCACCTCATCGAGCACCAGCTCCTCGACATCGAGCTCGACCAGCTCGTCCACGTCGAGCGGCGGCCCGCCCTCCTCCAGCGGCGGCCCGCCCACCGAGGTGCCGGCCCCGCCTATGCTGCTGCTGTTCGGCGGCGCGGCCTCCGCCCTCATCGCCCGCCGCGCCCTCGCCCGCCGCCGGCGCAAGGACGAGGCCTCTTCCTAAGGGAAGTGCACGCGAAGGCGCGGAGAGCGTCTCGCCGCATCCGCGTCGGGACGCGCCTTTGACGATCGCATCGGCGGATGCCGCTCGCGCATCCGCATCCCGGCCCGGAACAACGCGGCGACTCCATGCGCCTCCTTTGTTCCGCCTTGCCCGCCTTCGCGTAAAGCAAGGCTCCCGCAGTCTCTACCGCTCGGGCGGACAGGCGAACGAAGGGTTTTTCGACCTCCCGTCGCCCCGCCCGTGGAACGATTCCGCTTCGCCGCATTTGCGTAATCGCTTCCGAAACCCCATTCTGGACGACGATGCCGAGCGAAAATCCGTCCTCTCTGCCGCCGCCGCCCGCGCGGCTTCTCCGCAACGCCAGCCTGTTCCTCGATTTCGACGGCACGCTCGTCCGCTTCGCCGCTCGGCCGGACGCGGTGGCGGTCGATTCGGCCCTGCGCGGGCTGATCGGCGCGCTCGCCGAGCGGCTCGAAGGGCGGCTGGCGATCGTCAGCGGGCGTTCGGCGGACGAGATCACGGCCTTCTTCCCCGCCGCCGATCCGGGCCTTCCCGCCGTCGCCGTGGCGGGCAGCCACGGCGTCGAGCGACGCTGGCCGGACGGCCGCAGCCTCGCCCCCGCCGAGCCCGACGCGCTGGCCGGCGCGCTCGCGGAGCTGCGCGCGCTCGCCGCCCGCCATCCCGGCGTGGTGGTGGAGGAAAAGCCGTTCGGCGTCGCGCTCCATTATCGGCAAGCGCCGCATGATGCGGAGATCTGCAATGCGCTCGCCGACAGTCTCGCCGCGCGCGCCGGCTTCGTGCTCCAGCGCGGCAGCATGGTCTGCGAGTTGCGGGCGAAGGGCGCGGACAAGGGGGACGCGGTGCGAGCCTTCATGGCCGAGCCGCCGATGGAGGGGCACCCTCCCCTCTTCATCGGCGACGATCTGACCGACGAGCATGGCTTCGAGGCGGCCGTGGAACTGGGCGGCGCGGGCATCCTGGTCGGCGCGCCGCGCGCCACCGCCGCGCGCTATCGTCTCGACGACGTGGCGGCGGTGCATCGCTGGCTCGGCTCCGCCACCGCGAGGCGCGCGGCGTGACCGGGCTCGATCTCTGGCCGATCGGCAACTGCCAGGTCTCCGCGCTGATCGACCGCGCCGGGCGGATGGTGTGGGGCTGCCTGCCGCGCGTCGACGGCGATCCGCTCTTCTCCTCCCTGCTCTCCGGCGTGGAGGCGGCCGACGAGGGTGCGCGCGGCCTGTGGGCGATCGACCTTGAAGGCGGGGTGAAGACCGAGCAGGCCTATATCCGCAATACGCCCATATTGGTGACGCGGCACGAGGACGCGGCGGGCAATGCGGTGGAGATCACCGATTTCTGCCCGCGCTTCGAACAGAGCGGCCGCATCTATCGCCCGGTCGCCTTCGTGCGGATCGTGACGCCCGTAGCGGGCAGCCCGCGCATCCGCGTCCGCCTCCGCCCGACCCGCGACTGGGGCGATCCCGATATCGCGACCACCGCCGGATCGCACCATATCCGCTATCTGCTCGGCCCCCGGACCGTGCGCCTCTCCACCAATGCGCCGATCGGCTATGTCGAGGGCGAGCATGTCTTCCGGGTGGAGCGGCCGCTGCATTTCTTCCTCGGGCCGGACGAGAGCTTCTCGACCACGCTCGCCCCCGCGATCGACGCCATGCTCGCCGATACGGTCCACGAATGGCAGGCGTGGGTGCGCGGCCTCGCCACGCCTTTCGAGTGGCAGGACGTGGTGATCCGATCGGCGATCACGCTCAAGCTCTGCCAGCATGAGGAGACCGGCGCGATCGTCGCCGCGCTCACCACCTCGATTCCCGAACATGCCCATTCGCAGCGCAATTGGGATTACCGCTTCTGCTGGATTCGCGATGCCTATTACACCGTCCAGGCATTGAACCGGCTGGGCGCGCTCGACGTTCTGGAGGGCTATCTCGAATATCTGCGCAACATCGTCGATAACGCCGCGGGCGGGCATATCCAGCCGCTCTACGGCGTCGGCGGCGAGGCCCGGCTGATCGAGGAGGAAGCGGCCGCGCTTGCCGGTTATCGCGGCATGGGGCCGGTGCGCATCGGCAATCAGGCGTACGAGCAGATCCAGCACGACGCCTATGGCCAGATCGTGCTCTCCAACGTCCAGGCATTCTTCGACCGGCGTCTGCTGCGCGCCGCGGG
>DASSTK010000420.1:0-5533 GCA_035707945.1 Sphingomonas sp. | reverse complement strand
TGCAGGCGATGCTGGCGGGGAGCGTGCTCGCGCCGGTGCTGCCCGAGATCGGCGCGACGGATCGGCTGGCCGCGCTGATCGAAGCCGGGCGCGCCGCGGGCGCCGTGCCCGACGGCCTGCGCCGCCTTGCCGCGCTGCTGCCGCGCGATCCGGCGACGGCGGAGAGCGTGGCGGCGCGGCTCCGGCTTTCCAATGCCGAACGCAAGCGCCTCGCGCTCGCCGCCGGAATTGGGCCGGAGGCGAACCCTAAAACGCTCGCCTACCGCATCGGCGTGACGAGCGCGGTCGATCGCCTGCTATTGGCGAACCGGCCCGAGGACGCCGCCGCCGTCGCCGATTGGCAGCCCCCGCGCCTCCCCATCACCGGCGGCGATCTGATCGCGCTCGGCCTCAAACCCGGTCCCGTCGTGGCGAGGACATTACAGGCGGTGGAGACGCGGTGGATCGAGCAGGGTTTTCCGGAGCGCGAGGCTGTGGAGGCGTTGGCGAGAGAAGCGGTGGCGGCGGCGCTGAATAGGGGGGATATGTCCCGCACCGATTGACCTTCCCGTCATGCTGACGAAAGTCAGCATCCATTCGCACTCGGCACAATTCGAGGCGTAGTGATAATGGATCCTGACTTTCGTCAGGATGACGTCTCAGACATGAGTTCCTTTTCCGTTCGGCGAGCGGAATTGGAGTGTCACCCCGCGCGCGCTTTCCAGAAGGCGAAGGCTTCGTCCGCGCTCAGCGGGGCGGCGTAGTGATAGCCCTGGCCGTGGCTGCATCCCAGCGCCGCCAGCGTCTGTGATAGCTCGACAGTTTCCACGCCTTCAGCCGTCGTCGATTTGCCGAGCGCGTCGGCGAGGCTCAGCACGGCGCGGACGATCGCCACCTTGTCGCGATCGGCCAACATGCCGGAGACAAAGCTGCGGTCGATCTTGAGGATGTCGATCGGCAAGCGGCGCAGATAATTGAGGCTGGAATAGCCGGTGCCGAAATCGTCCATGGCGATGCGGATATCGAGCGCCTTCAGCGCCTGGAGCACGCGGGCGGCGCGCTCCGGATCGTGGACGATGACGCTTTCGGTGAGCTCCACGGTCAGCCTGTCCCCGCCGATGCCGTACGCGGCGAGCGCGCCCGCGATCATGCCCGGCACATCGCCGCGCGCGATCTGGATGGCCGAGAGGTTGACGCTGATGCCGAGCGGCAGCGCGCGGCCGACGGCGCGATCCCACCCCGCCAGCGTGCCGAGCGCCGAGCCCAGCGCCCAGCGGCCAAGCGGCACGATCAGCCCGGCCTCCTCGGCGACGGGAATGAACTCCGAAGGCTCGATGGTCCCGCGCGTGGGGTGATCCCACCGCGCCAGCGCCTCGAAGCCGGTGACGCGGCCGGAGGCGAGATCGACGATCGGTTGATAGGCGAGGCGGAGATCGCCCATGTCGATCGCGCGCCGCAGCTCCGTCTCGACATCGAGCTGATACAGCGCGCTCGCCGATTCGCCGGGCCGATGAAGCTCGATCCGGCCGGTCGTCTTGGCGCGCTTCAGAGCGAACTGGGCGTCGCGCACGATCTCCTCGCCGCTCGCCTGATCCTCGCCGAGCGCGACGCAGCCGATCGCGCATTCGACGCCGATCTCGAAGCCGGCGAGCCGGAACGGGGTGGAGAGCACGCCCTGGATGCGCCGCGCCGCCGAAACCGCGTCGTCGCTGCCTCGGGAGAGGCGGATCAGCATGCCGAACTCGTCGCCGCCCACGCGCGCCAGCAGATCGCCCGCCCGGAGCGCCGACACCAGCCGCCTGGCGACGGTGATGATGAGCTCGTCGCCCGCCACCCCGCCCAGACTCTCGTTGATCCGGCTGAAACGGGCGAGATCGACCAGCAGCACGGCATGATCGCGGCCGCGCCCTTTCGCCACCAGCTCGTCCACCGCCTCGGTGAAGGCGGTGCGGTTGGGCAGCCCGGTCAGGCTGTCATGCAGCAGCTCGGCGCGCAGCGAGCGCGCGCTTTCGACCTCGGCGGTGCGATCGAGCAGCGTGAGGAGACAGGCGTTGGGCACGCCCGGCATCGGCGCAAGGCGGGCGAGATGGACCTGGAAATGGCGGCCGCCGACATCCTCCCCGTCCCGCCAGTCGAAACGGTGGGCGGGATCGCCCTTCCCTTCCTCCTCGCCGAGAAAGCCGCGGAGCGCCCGCGCGACCGGCGGGCAGGAGATGACCGGCATCGGTTCCCCGTTGGGCCGGAAGGCGTCCAGGTTCGCATAGCGGCGGTTGGCGGCAAGCACGGAGAGGCGGCCGTCGCGCAGACCCACCACGGCCGCCGCGATCGGCAGTGCCTCCAGGAAGGATTGCCGGACCTCGACCGCCTGCCGCCAGGGCCGCCGCTGAAGAATGTCTCCCGGTTCGCCGGACGCGACCGGACGGAGCGCCGGGCGCGCCGCGCCGGCGGGCTGCAAGGCCTTGTCCTGATTGGCTTCCGCCGCGCCCATGGCGTCAGCGTTAACCACCGAGGGTTAATTCTTGATTGCGCTGACGCTATCGTTTGCGAAACGATTGTCGCGCGGGAAGCCGAGCGGGGCCATCCGCCCCCCCGCCCCGCGCGCGGTGCGCCAGGGGGCGAGATCGGCTTCCGTCCGCATCCGGCCGCTATCGCCGCCCATCGGCCAGCTTATCCCCTCGGCGAAAGCGATCGCCGCCGCGTCCGACAGACCGCCCTGGCGATAGCGCTGGAGCTGCACGCCCGCGCCGCGCGCCATCACCGGCAGCTCGCTCAACGGGAAGACGACCATCTTGCGATTGTCCCCCACCACCGCGACATAATCCGCGCCTTCCGGCACGAGGCGGAACACCTGCATCTCCGCCTTGGGGCGGAGATTCATCACCTGCTTGCCCTTGCGCGTCTCCGCCATGATGTCGGCGATGTTGGCAATGAAGCCGCGTCCGTCCGACGAGGCGACCAGCACCCGCCCCTCACCGCCGTCGCGCGGCGCGGGGATCAGCGCCACCGGCGCGCCCTCCCCTTCCAGATCGACCATCAACCGCACCGGCTCGCCGAAGCCCCTGCCGCCGGGCAGCTTGTCGGCGGCGAGCGTGAACACCCGCCCGTTGGCCGCCATCAGCAGCAGCCGATCGGTGGTCTGCGCGTGGAAGGCGAACAGCGGGCCGTCGCCCTCCTTGAACTTGAGCGTATCGGCGGCGGCGAGATCGCGGTGACCGGACATCGCCCTGATCCAGCCGCGCCGCGAGAGGATGACGGTGATCGGCTCGCGCTCGATCATCGCCTCCAGCGGGATTTCGCGGGTCGGCGCGGCCTCCGCCACGGAGGTGCGCCGCGCGCCCAGCGCGGTTTCGGGGGCGTAGCGCTTGCGCAGCTCCGCCAGATCCTTCTTGAGCCGCGTCTTCTGCCGCGCCGGGCTGTCGATCAGCGCGGCCAACCCCTCGCGCTCATGCGCCAGCGCCTCGCGCTCCTTCCTGATCTCCATCTCCTCCAGCTTGCGCAAGGAACGGAGGCGCATGTTGAGGATCGCTTCGGCCTGGCGATCGGTGAGGCCGAACTCGGCCATCATCACCGGCTTGGGCTCGTCCTCGGTGCGGATGATCTCGATGACGCGATCGAGGTTGAGATAGGTGATCAGGAAACCATCAAGCAGCTCGATGCGATCGTCGATCTTCGCTAGCCGATGCTTCGAGCGGGCGACCAGCACCTCGATCTGGTGCGCGACATAGGCTTGCAGCGCTTCGGCCAGCGACATGACGCGCGGCGTGCGCGTCGCGTCCAGCACATTGAGGTTGAGGGGCACGCGCACCTCGAGATCGGTCAGCCGATAGAGGCTGTCGATCAGCGTCTGCGGATCGACGGTGCGGCTGCGCGGCTCCAGCACGATACGGATCGCCTCGTCCGATTCGTCGCGCACGTCGGCGAGGATCGGCAGCTTCTTTTCGGTGACAAGGCTAGCGATCTGCTCGATCAGCTTGGCCTTGGGCACGCCGTAGGGGATTTCGGTGATGACGAGCTGCCATTGGCCGCCGCCCAGCTTTTCGGGCTCGGTGAAGCGCGCGCGGACGCGGAAGGCGCCCCGGCCCGTCTCATAAGCCTCGCGGATAGCGGCGGGGGGATCGACCAGCAGGCCGCCGGTCGGGAAGTCCGGCCCCTGGACAAAGGCGAGCAGATCGGCGGTGGTCGCCCGGGGATTGTCGATCAGGTGGGTGGCGGCGTCGATCAGCTCGGCGGCGTTGTGCGGCGGGATGGCGGTGGCCATGCCGACCGCGATGCCGCTCGCGCCGTTCGCCAGCAGATTGGGGAAGAGGCCGGGGAAGACCTCCGGCTCCTCCTCCTCGCCGTTATAGGTGGGGCGGAAGGGCACGGTGCCCTCGTCGAGCCCCGCCATGAGTTCCACCGCCGTCGCGGTCAGCCGCGCCTCGGTATAGCGGTAGGCGGCGGCGTTATCGCCGTCGACATTGCCGAAATTGCCCTGCCCGTCGACCAGTGGATAGCGCAGCGAGAAGGTCTGCGCCAACCGCACCATCGCGTCATAGACCGACTGATCGCCGTGCGGATGATATTTGCCGATCGTATCACCGACGACGCGCGCACACTTCTTGTAAGCCGCCGCCGGATCGAGCCTGAGCAGCCGCATCGCCCATAGTAAACGCCGGTGGACCGGCTTCAACCCATCGCGCACATCGGGCAACGAGCGCGCGGTGATGGTGGAGAGCGCATAGACGAGATAGCGCTGACTGAGCGCCTCGTCGAAGGGCGTGTCGGTGAAGGGTTCGGGTTCGAGAATATCGGTGGAGGGCATGGGAGCGGACTAGCAGGCGGCGGCGGGGGATGGGAAGGTGGAGGGGCACGGGCACATGAGATGACAGCTTTCGCCCATTTGCGGACGTTGCTCGTAGGTCTAATATTGCCTGATGAGCGAGCGATATCTCCCGTCATCGGACTTTTTGAATTACGTGATCGCGGACGAGATCACGTTTGATGATACGATTCTCGGACAAGCCAATTTGGCGCAGCTTCTTAGGCTGGTAACTGACGATGACCGAGCCAATCGTGATTGGGCCGCATTTCTGATTGCTGGCCTTCCCTTCGACAGCCCGGATATCCGAGCGGCCCTCTTAATCGCAGCTAACGACAGGGACGTCGACACCAGAGATGAAGCTATCGTCGGTCTTGCCCGACGCGACCACAACGCTGCGTTGGAACTGCTCCAGCCCTTGCTGAACGAGGAAGCCGGAGAGGTCTTGCTGGAGGCCGCCACCATTTTGGGAGATCGCAGCCTCATCCCGGCTCTGAAGGCGATGGAGCAGTGGGAAGGCGGTGATGACAACATCCGGGAGCAGTTGCGCGTTGCGATTGCAGCGTGCGAGGCGGGACAAGGAATTGACCATGCGGCCTCGGACCTCGTCCGATAGCATCGTCTAGCGATTAGGTCGTTAATCGAACGACCGCTTCCTACCCAGAAGTCGACATGAATCAGGCTCTCACCCCGCCGCCAAATCCCGCGCCACTTCGGCCAACAGCCATTCGCGGAAGCGTTTGACCTTGGGGACGG
>DASSTK010000419.1:0-4697 GCA_035707945.1 Sphingomonas sp. | reverse complement strand
GGCCAAGGTGGCGTTCCTCGCCTGGCATGCCTGGCGCGATGCGGCGGCCGGCGAGTGGCCGGGGGGCGTGCCGGAGGACCAGCGCGTCGCCTATGACCTGCCGACGATCCGGCGCTGGCTGGCGGCGTTCCTCCGGCGCTTTTTCGTGACGAGCCAGTACAAGCGCTCGGCCATCCCCAACGGCCCCAAAGTCTCGGGCGGCGGCGCGCTCTCCCCCCGCGGGGACTGGCGCGCCCCATCGGACGGCGTCGCCGCGCCCTGGCTCGCGGCGCTGGAGGCTGTGCCGGAAACGTGATGCCGTCCCGATTCCTCTCCCCCCGTTCGTGCTGAGCCTGTCGAAGCACGTAAGCCGGGCGAATCCCTTGAAACACGTCCTTCGACTTCGCTCAGGACGAACGGCGGAAATGCCCGCCATTAATGACCCCTCACGTCCCGGGTTTGAGCGCGAAGGCCAGCAGCAGGGTACGTTCGGCGACGAAATAATTGTCGTCGCTGGCGATCCAGACGATGATGCGGCCGCCGCTCTGCGAGATCGCCAGCGCCTCCATATTGTCGACGGTGAGCGGCGGGGCGAGGCGGGCGACGGGCTCGCCGGTCACATCTTCGCCCGGGCGGATTTGGTTCGGATCGATAATGGTGAGCGCGGCCGCGAAGCCGGCGGTGATCGAGAAGCGGCGGTGGAGCAGCATCACGCGCCCGTCCGGCAGTTGCGCGGCATCGGTGACGGCGAAGCCCTTGGGCCCGCGATAGCCGAACACCACCGGCTTCGCGCCTTCGGTCGGATCGCCGGGGAAGAGCAGGGCGAAATGGCTGCCGTCCTCGCGCTTCTTGGTTTCGGCGAAGACGAGGAAGCGGCCGTCGCGCAACCGCGCCATCGCCTCCGCCCCCTCATTGCCCGGCCAGTCGGCCATGGCCGCGGGCGCGGCGTGGCCGTCGGCTTTCGCGAAGCCGCTGGTGTAGCGCCAGATCTGGTTGGTCGTCTCGAATCCCGCCCAGACATGGCCGGAAACCGGATCGTAGGTGGAGCTTTCGCTGTCCCGGTCCACCTTGCGGCTGCCGTCGCCCGGGCCGTCGGGAAGCTCGCTCATCGCATAGTCGGCGACCGGGCCGGAGCCCTTGAAGCGGAAGCTCGTCACCACGCCGCCGTCGCTCAGCATCACCAGCCGATCGCCCTGGAACGTCATCGAGGAGACGCCGCCGAAGCGCCGGTCGCCGCCGCGCAGCACCCAGCCGCCGAGATAGGTGAGCCGCCCCAGATCCAGGCGGCCCGGATCGGCGGGATCGAGCGGCACGGGCTTCGCTATGACGGTGGGATGGCGGCCGGCGAGCACCAGCGGGGTGGGCGCGAGCGCGATCAGCGCGGCGAGAAGCGCGAGACGGGACATGGGCCCTTCTTAAGCCCAAGCGCGTCCGCGAACAGCCCGGCGATGATGAACGGCCGCTAACGGCCCCGTTCAGGGCCGGATCAAGCGACTCGGCGTAAAAGGGGGCGTTGGATGGGCAGGAAGGCATGTCGCCGCTCTCCCGTCGAAAGGGTCCGAGGAGATTGAACCATGAAGCGCAAGACGCTTTCGCTGGGCATCATGGGCGCCGTCGCCGCCACCACCATGGCGATCGCGCCGAGCGCGGCCCAGGCGCAATATTATGGCGGGTCGGGTTATTATCAGCCGGTCCGCTGGCATCACCACCACCGCGATTACCGCGACGGCTATTATGATCGCGGCTATTACGGGCGCGGCTACTATGATCGCGGCTATTACGGCCGGGGCTATTATGGCCGGGGCGGCTATTATCGCTGCCATCACGACGGCACCACCGGCACCATCATCGGCGCGATCGCGGGCGGCCTGCTCGGCAACGCCGTGGCCGGTTACGGCGACCGCACCGCGGGCACGATCATCGGCGGCGGCGTAGGCGCTCTCGCCGGCAACGCGATCGGCCGCAGCGGCTGCTGACGACCAGTTCCTCCGGTAGCGTATCGAGGGTCAGGGCCGGGGTTCCGAAAGGAGCCCCGGCCCTTTCGATTCGGGGGGTCTTCGTCATCCTGACGAAAGTCAGGATCTATTATCGCTCCTCTCGAAGGGTCGAAACCGAGTGCAAATGGATGCTGACTTTCGTCAGCACGACGGGAAAATATTCAAGCCTCGTCGAACAGCGCCGCCAATTGCCCCACCATCGTGCCGCCGAGCTGCTCGGCGTCCATGATCGTCACCGCGCGGGCGTAATAGCGGGTCACGTCATGGCCGATGCCGATGGCGATGAGCTGGACGGGGGAGCGCGTTTCGATCCAGTGGATCACCTGGCGCAGATGCCGCTCCAGATAGGAGCCCGAGTTCACCGAAAGCGTCGAATCGTCGACAGGCGCGCCGTCCGAGATGACCATCAGGATGCGCCGTTCCTCGGGCCGGGCGATCAGCCGCTGGTGCGCCCAGAGCAGCGCCTCGCCGTCGATATTCTCCTTGAGCAGCCCCTCGCGCATCATCAGGCCGAGATGCTTGCGCGCGCGCCGCCAGGGCTCGTCCGCCTCCTTGTAGATGATGTGCCGCAGATCGTTGAGCCGTCCGGGCATCGGCGGGCGACCGGCCTGGAGCCACGCCTCGCGGCTCTGCCCGCCCTTCCACGCGCGGGTTGTGAAGCCCAGTATCTCGGTCTTGACCCCGCAGCGCTCCAGCGTGCGGGCGAGGATGTCCGCCGAGATCGCCGCGATTCCGATCGGCCGCCCGCGCATCGAGCCGGAATTGTCGATGAGGAGCGTGACGACGGTGTCGCGGAATTCGGTGTCGCGCTCCACCTTGTAGCTGAGCGACATCGCCGGGTTGACGATCACCCGCGCCAGCCGCGCCGAATCGAGCAGCCCCTCCTCCTGATCGAAATCCCAGCTTCGGGATTGCTGCGCCATCAGCCGCCGCTGGAGGCGGTTGGCGAGCTTGGTGACGGCCCCCTGGAGGTGCACGAGCTGCTGATCGAGATAGGCGCGAAGCCGGGTCAGCTCCTCGTCGTCGCACAGCTCCTGCGCCGCGATCACCTCGTCGAAGCGAGTGGTCCAGGCCTTGTAATCGAATTGCGGGGCGAGATCGGAAAAGGGCCGGTTGGGCCGCGCCGGGGCCGCGCCCTCCTCGCCTTCGTCACCGAGCCCGCCTTCCTCCTCGGCGAGCGAGTCGCTTTCCGCCTCACCTTCCCTTTCCTCGTCCGATTCGCCATGTTCGGCCTCGGCGCGCATCTCGACGCTATCCTGCGCGCCGGCCCCTTCGCCCTCCTGATCCTCGTCGGTCTCGCCCTGATTCTCGTCCTGGCCTTCGTCCTCGTCCTCGCCCTCCTCGGGCTCATATTCGGGCGGCAGATCGGGGGCGGCGAGCTCCAGGTCGCGCAGCAGCCTGGCGGCGAGCTGGGCGAAGCCCGCCTGGTCATCGAGCGCGAGGCCGAGCGCGTCGAGATCGGCCCCGGCCTTCTCCTCGATCCAGTCGCGCACCAGCGCGAGGCCCGGTTCGGCGCGCTTGGGCGGCGCGAGGCCGGTCAGCCGCTCGCGCGCGATGAGCGCGACGGCGGTGGCGAGCGGCACTTCCTCGGAGGCGCGCGCGCGTGAGATGGGATCGGAGCGCATCCGGGCCTCGAGCGCGGCGGTGAGATTGTCGGCGATGCCGTCCATGCCCTTCGCGCCCAGCGCCTCGACCCGCGCCTGCTCCACCGCGTCGAACACCGCGCGCGCGGTCGTGTCGGCCGGCGCATGGCGGTTGTGGAGCAGCGGATCGTGAAGGCGCAGTCTCAGCGCGAAGGCGTCCGCCGCGCCGCGGGCCTCCGCCACCTGCTCGGGCGGCAGCGCGCGGCCGGGCATCGGCACCTTCACCGTCTTGCCGCTCTGCACCGGCGCTTCGGCCGAATAGCCGAGCTCCACCTCTGGCTCCCGCGCGATCGCCCGCGTCGCCCCGCCCAGCGCGAGGCGGAAATCCTCGAGGGGATTGGGTTCGGCCATCAGCCTTCTCCCTCTCCCCTTCGAGGGAGAGGGCGGGGTGAGGGGTGCGCTCGCTGAGCGCGCGCGCGCGCCCGTGGCGCGCTTCCCCTCATCCAACTGCGCCTAACCGGCAAAGCCGGTAAGGCTCCGTATCCTTCTCCCCTGTGGGGAGAAGGGACATCAACGATCATGACCGTTTCACCACGCTTTCGGGCAAATCCTTCCCGAACACGCGCTGGTAATATTCCGCGACCAGCGGGCGCTCGGCCTCGTCGCACTTGTTGAGGAAGCTCATCCGGAAGGCGGTGCCGATATCGCCGAAGATCAGCGCGTTCTGCGCCCAGGAGATGACGGTGCGGGGGCTCATCACGGTGGAGATGTCGCCCGCCATGAAGCCCTGGCGGGTGAGATCCGCGACGCGGATCATGCGGTCGACCGTCTCCTTGCCCTCCGGCTTGTCATATTCGCCCGATTTGGCGAGCACGATCCGCGCCTCGGTGGCGGCGGGGAGGTAGTTCAGCGTCACCACGATGTTCCAGCGGTCCATCTGGCCCTGGTTGATCTGCTGGGTGCCGTGATAGAGTCCGGTGGTGTCGCCCAGTCCCACCGTGTTGGACGTGGCGAACAGGCGGAACCAGGGGTTCGCCCGGATAACCCGATTCTGATCGAGCAGGGTGAGCTTGCCCTCCGCCTCCAGCACGCGCTGGATCACGAACATGACGTCGGGGCGGCCGGCGTCATATTCGTC
>DASSTK010000418.1:0-2372 GCA_035707945.1 Sphingomonas sp. | reverse complement strand
CCGATCCGAAAATGGGCGGCTATCAACTCGCGATGAGCATGGACATTTTCCGCGGCCGCTACCGCGACAGCTTCGAGCATCCCTCGCCGATCCCGGCGGGCGAGGTTCAGGAATACAAGTTCCGCCTGCCGACGGTGAATCACGTCTTCCAGCCCGGCCACCGGATCATGGTGCAGATCCAGTCCAGCCTGTTCCCGGTTTATGACCGCAACCCGCAGACCTTCGTGCCCAACATCTTCTTCGCCAGGCCAGAGGATTACAAGGCGCAGACGATGACGGTGGAGCATGGCCCGCAGGGGCGGAGCGCGGTGCTGCTGCCGGTGACGGCGGAGAGCCTGGCGGAGAAGTGAGGGAACGCCGCCCCTTTCCGTTGGGGAGGGGCGGCGGTCATTCTTCCCGCTTTACGCCGTCGAGCAGGGCTGCGCGGCGTTGGGCCTCCGCCTCCTCGCGCGCCTTCTCCTCCCCGGTGCGGCCGAACTTCGCGCGATTGGCTTCGGCCTGCCGGGCGGAATCGGCGCGGCGCTTCGCCTTGCGGGCGCGGTTGAGGTTCACGATCTCGGCCATCAGCGCGTCTCCAGTCGTCCGGCGAGCCGGCGCGCGGCGGCGGCAGGGCTCTGCTTGTCGGCATCCCGATCGACTATATAGTTCGCCCGCCGCATCGCCTCCACCGGGATCGCGCCGACCAGCGGCCGCAGCGCGGCCAGGAAGCGCTCGTCGCGCGCAGGTCACGTCGGCGAGCGCGGGCGCGCCGCCGAACGCCTTGGTGACGCCTTCGAAGCGCACCTCCGGGCCTCGCTCGTCCATACCCCTCCCGCGATCCATCGCTTGGCGCCGGGCCTCTCGGGCGAACGGGAGCGGAAAAATGGTTTCGGCTCCGTCGCCCGAGGCCCTAATGTCGCCGCCGCATGGAGCTCCGTCAAACCCCCGCGCGGCTGAGGATGACCGGCATCGCCTGCCTGCGCGGGGGGCGGCTGCTGTTCGAGGGGCTGTCGCTGGCGCTGGAGCCGGGCGAGGCGCTGGTCGTCACCGGACCCAACGGCGTCGGCAAATCGAGCCTGCTGCGCATCGCCGCCGGGCTGCTGCGGCCGGGCGCGGGGGCGGTGGAGCGGAACGGGCCTGCGAGCTGGCTCGGCGAGCAGGCGGCGCTGGACGGGGAGCGGACTTTGGCCGACGCCCTCGGCTTCTGGGCGCGGCTCGACGGCGCGGAGGATCTGATCGGCGCGATGGAGGCGATGGGCGTCGCGCATCTCGCGCGCGTGCCGGTGCGCTATCTCTCGACCGGCCAGCGCCGCCGCGCCGCTATCGCGCGGACGATCGCGAGCGGCGCGCCGCTGTGGCTGCTCGACGAGCCCGCCAACGGCCTCGACGACGAAGGCGTGGCGCGGCTCGGCGCGGCCTGCGCGCTGCACCGCGCGCGGGGCGGCGCGATCCTCGCCGCCACCCATCTGCCGCTGCCGCTGACGGAGGCGCGCGCATTGCGGCTGGGCGAGGCGGTTCCGGGATGATCCTCCACCATCTGATCCGGCGCGACGCGGCGCGCGGCTGGCGCGCGGCGGGGCTGCCGGTCGTCTTCTTCCTGATCGCGGCGACTCTGTTCCCCTTCGCGGTCGGCCCGGACGCGAAGCTGCTGGCGCGGGCGGGCGGCGGGATGCTGTGGCTGGCGGCGCTGCTCGCGGCGCTGCTGCCGATCGAGCGGCTGATCGCGCCTGACGCGGAAGCCGGGGTGCTCGATCAGCTCGCGGCGCGGGGCATCGCCGACGAGGCGGTGGCGGCGGCGCGGATCGCCGCCCACTGGCTGAGCTTCGGCCCGCCGCTGATGCTGGCGGCGCTGCCCGGCGCGGCGCTGCTCGGCCTCGACGGGGCCATGCTCGGGCGGCTGGAGATCGGGCTCGCGATCGGCACCCCGGCGCTCGCCGCGCTGGGCGTGACGGTGGCGGCGCTGACCACGGGCCTGCGCGGCGCGGGCGCGCTCGCGGGCCTCGTGCTGCTGCCGCTCGCCGTGCCGCTCCTCATCTTCGGCGCGGGCGCGCTGGAGCCGACCGGCATCGGCGCGCTCAAGCTGCTCGCCGCCGTCTCCCTCCTCCTCACTTTCGGGGCCCCCTTCGCGGCGGGCGCGGCGCTGAGGAGTTTGCGGGAGTAACCCCCTTCACCACCCGTCAGCAGCCAATTCCTCGACCTTCTGCTGCCTGCCAGAAAACCACCAAGTACGACCAGTAATACCCCCGCTCAAAGCTCCTAACAGGGAGGTCCAGTAGCCCTCAGGAGCTTGAATGGCAGTCAATACAGCAATGGGAATCAGAAAACCAGTACAAACGCCTGCCAAGGTATATGCCGAAGCGCTTTCAGATCGATTCTTTCTCAATAAAGCTGTC